>NZ_JBIWHY010000031.1:0-38638 GCF_044764345.1 Bacillus sp. NPDC094106
TCGCTAATGTGTTAACTCCACTGACGTTAATCGTCCGTTAGGTCGAAACGTTAGAAACCCCCACTTCAAGCTTTGCTAAGTGGGGGAGTATTCATGGAACCTTTCTTGGAGGAGTTGGAGCAGGCCGTAGCTGACGGATACTCTGTAAAAATTCGATACCATAAAAGTGGCGAAGAGCAATCAAAGTATAGATTGATTGATCCGTACAGAATTATTTATTGGAATAATAAGTGGTATGTGATTGGATTTTGTCATCTTAGGAATGATATCCGTAGTTTTAGAGTAGATCGAATTGAAAGTCTAATGCTAACCGAAAATAAGTTTAACCGGCCAGAAAATTTTTCAGCACGTGATTTTTTTATGAAAAACCTCCTTCCAACTATAGAAGATAAGGAAGGGATTATTTATTTGGTTATTAATGGAAACACAAGGGCGTTGGGTGATATTTGCCAACATTGGTTTTTAGGACATTATTTACAAGAACGGACTTCAAATCAAGCAGTATTTCTTCTTGAAAAAAATATGATACATACATATGTACCTTATTTACTTTTACCGTACGGTAAATCTATTCAAGTTATTGAGCCAATAAGTCTTAAGAAAAGACTTATTGAAGTTCTGTCAGAGTTAGTAAAATTTCATCAAGTATGATAACTTCCCTGACGTTAGCTGTCAGGGAAGTTATATTATAATAGGCTATATCAATTGTGATTGGAGTGTTATTGGATGCAAACAAAAAAAGTTTATCTTTATGTATTTCATACAATGTCAGACTGGGAATATGGGTATTTAATTGCTGAATTAAACTCGGGAAGATATTTCAAAAAAGATGTAGCCTCTTTAAAAGTAGTTACAGTAGGAGCTAATAAAGAAATTATTACTACGATGGGAGGACTGAGCATAAAACCAGATATTTCCCTTGATGAATGTACTCTTGAGAGTAAAGATCTTTTAGTTTTACCTGGAGGGAATACTTGGAGAGAAGATATTCATCAACCTATTTTGAAAAAAATTGGCGAAGCTTTAAAGCTTGGCACTATTGTTGCTGCAATTTGCGGTGCAACTGAGGCCCTCGCGAATATGGGATACTTAGATTCTAGAAAGCACACAAGCAATGACTTAGAGTATATTAAAATGGTCTGTCCTAATTATAAAGGAGAAAAATTTTATGAGATGGAACCTGCGGTATCTGGTGAGGATTTGATTACTGCATCAGGAGTAGCACCTCTGGAATTTACGATGGAAGTACTGAAAAAATTAGATGTATTTGCACCAGACACATTACATGCATGGTATAACCTAAATAAGACTCATAAACCTGAATACTTCTTCCAGTTAATGAATTCAATAAATAGATGAGCTAAAAAAATCAATTTAGCAGTTTTATAGTAGTTTAAATAATTACCATGATTTAGACGATGTCAAAGCATGTTTTTTGTATATAACTTAAAAATGTTTATGGAAGTAAAAAACTTACAAAGCACTATTTATGATAATTGAAAATCTTACACTTTTTTATTACCTGCTAGATTAATAACCCAAATACTTGTATATAAACTTCGACAACAGTAAATAAAAACTCATTTAAATAGCGGTATGTAAGGTGGATGTATATTAATAAAAAAAGTTTAGGAATCTTACATTTATGAATGGCAACTTTTAACTAGATTTGTTATACTAATCTTTGTGTCATCGTGTCACATACATATGAGATTTTGGAGGATTTACAATGAAGAAGTTTTTTAAATTTGGGTGTTTAGGTATTATTGCCCTTGTAGTGATCGGTATCGTAGTAGCTGTTGCCGGTGGAGGAGATTCTGAAGAAACTAAAACAGAAAAAGCCAAAACTTATAAGGTCAATGAAGTTGTAAAAGCTAAAAAGGTTGATGTAACAGTTACAAAAGTAGAAGAAAAAGCATCTGTTGGACCTGAAATTGTTAAAAAAGATGCTAGTAACGGTGGTACTATTGTAGCAGTTCAATACAATATGAAAAACACTTCTGATAAACCAGTAAATTCTTTCTCATTGCCAACTATTCAATTAGTGGATGAGAAGGGAACTAAATATGATGCTGATGTTGAAGCAAGTGCAAGTTACGCAACTGAAACAAATATCGATAATTCAAAAGTTTTAAGTGACTTAAACCCAGATATCCAAGTAACAGGCACTAAAGCGTTTGAAGTAAGTAAAGAAAAATATGGTGCAGGTAAATGGTACTTGTTAATTGATGGAGACTACAAAGTTGAAATCAAGTAAGCATAAAAAGACTGTAGACAAACTTGATGAAAATCGAGTTTGCCTACAGTCTTTTTTGTTTTAGGGGTAGCGTCACATACCCATCAAGCTAATCAAGTAAATTACTAGTTATGAAACGATCCTTGTTTCATAACTGGTAATTTATAGAAAGGTAGGCATGCTAAAGAAGCCTATTAAAACGTGATTTTTTCGCTAGGCAACTTGTCTATTCTTCACCGTCGTTTTATACACAATCCCTAGAATATCAAAGACGGTCACCTTCTTATACCGATGACATTTACGACTGTTCTTTTTGAGCAGCTGATAAAGGCGATGCAGAATTTTTAAAAGTTTTTCTGTGCCAACGGCTATCGCTTGAAACAGTAATGGAAAGTAATCTTTAATCATATACATCGCTTTGTATTCACTCAGCTCCTGTTTTTTCTTTTCAAGCAGAAACTGACGCATTTGAAACATCGTAGAAGAACAGAGGAGAATGCCGATGAGTTGTCCATATAAATGGCACTCTAGGCGTTCTCTTTTTATATTTTGACATTCATCAATTTCAAAGAGTGACTTCCACGTTTTAAACAAAATTTCAATCTGCCAACGAAGTGAATATAATGGATGCACGTAGTTCGTCGGTACTTCTTCTAGCACCGTGTTCGTGATATATACATTCATGCCCATTAAACGTTTACTTTTATCCTTCATGACAATGCCTTTCTTCTTTTCACGTATCGCTTGGTTTTTCAGACGTGTTTGCGTTTGATCATCGGTTAAACGATGGATAATAACACGTGCTGGAAGTTTCTGATTTTGGTCAATGTATGCCTTAGGGATTTCTATCGTTTCACCAGGGATTAGATCCGACATCATTTGTGTCATATCAAGCTGGATGTATTCTGTCTGCTTTTTTAACGTACCATTGTTGAAGTATTCTGGTTCAGGGTTCTTGGTATAAATGCGTGTATTCAGCTTCAACCGTGAGATATAGTAAGCCTCTTTATCATGAATGGTTTGTAAGTCTCCTAAATCGAAGTAACCAAGATCACGTAAACACAAATCGCCTGCTTCTACGGTTTCAAGGCAAATGGTACCGTATGTTTTATCATTATTCTTTCCCGGTCCAAGCTGCACGTTAAGAAATTGACCACTAAGTAAATCATATTCCAATTGGATTTTCACGCCTGCCTTATTACTACTCCCACCTGAACCTTGATAGTCAGTAGCGAATTGATCAGGTAGTTGAAACACTGTTGCATCTAGAATACGGATACGATTGAAAGTAGAGATTATATGTGCAGAAAGTGAGTGATTAGAACAGAGTTTTTGTGTGAGAAGGGAAGTAAACACTTCTCGAAGAAATGCGACAGCTGCTGGATTAAAGCGTTGATTCAGTCCTTCTGGGCTCATGAGTGTAGCTGTATTTGTATAAAGCTGACTACATAATCGAGTAAGAGAATCGCTTGCTACGTGTTGACTAATCCAAATACATAAAGCGGCCAAATCACGTGCGCCATATTTACTTTTACGTTTTACGAAACCGGTCTCCTGTGCGAGCTGTTGAAGGATGCTTGGGGATAGATATCGCTGTAATTCTTCAGCGAATAAATGAAACTCATCTTGAATCGATAGAGTCATACAAAACGCCATCCTTTCTGTATTTTTCTACAAAAAGAATAGCGTTTTTTTTGTTATATGGATACAAATTTACCTTAGATTGATAGCGATGTATGGTAACCCCAATTAGACCAACGACTTCTCCTTGGCTGAGTTTCGCTCCCCGACTTTTCCTATGGAAACGTAGAAAAACAAATGATTAAACAATTTATATTTTGTCTTTTTGTGGCTTTGTAAAATAGATTGATCATTTATAACAAAGTTTGATAATTAATAATAAAGATTGATGAAATTGTTAATTCAAATAAGACTTGTATTTGAATAAGGGAGCTATTTTTAATTATTCGTAATCTAAAATAATCAAATTTTATTTTACAGTAACAATAAAACAAAATTATTGACCATGTGGTACAAAAAAGAGTATTCTATTAATGTTATCTTTAAAATGAGAGGAGGATACGATTGAATAAACGCGGCAGACCCCGAGAGTTTGATTATTCCTCAATTGTAGATGTTGCAATGAAAACATTTTGGTTAAGAGGATATGAAGGGTGTTCTACACAAGATTTATGCAGTGATACAGGACTTGGAAAAGGAAGTTTATACAATACTTTCGGTAGTAAACATGAACTGTATAAACAAGTATTAGAACGCTACCATGAAATTGGGATTAGGGAACAAAAGAAATTGTTAGATACTCCAATTCCAGTTAAAGAACGATTAAGTAATTTTTTTGAATGGGCATTGAAAGAAGACTTTGAGAATATTGATCAAAAAGGATGTTTATTGATTAATGCCAGTATAGAACGTGCTAAAAACGATTTAATGGTACAAGAAATTTTCTCGAAGCATGTTGAACTTCTTAAACAAGCTATTGAAACAGTGATGGAGGAAGGATTGCAAACAGGTGAAATTTCAAAGAAGCAATCAGCTGAGGAATTAGCTAGTCTGCTTTTAAGCAGTTATTACGGATTCCGTGTTCTTAATGTAGCGATGCAAAATCGGATGTTGTCTGAACAAGTTATCAAAGGAACAATGGAGTCTATTTGTGGCGCTTAGTGCGCTCTTTTTTCGCACTATTTTTGTACCAATCATTACAATAATGAATAAGGAGTGTTTTTATGCCATCGATTATTTATTTATTAGCTTTAGCAATCTTTTGTATGACTACATCAGAATTTATGGTTGCAGGTATGATGAATGAACTTGCTCTTGCATTCCAGGTTTCTGTATCATCTATTGGGTATTTAATTTCAGCTTATGCAGGAGCAATGGTAATAGGAGGCCCCATTTTAACTGCAATCCTCTTACGAATGCGCAGCAAACAAGCATTATTGTTTTTAATGTTCGTATTTTTAATTGGTCAATCGCTCGGAGCTATTGCTTGGAACTATGATATTATGATGATTTCACGTATTATAACTGGTATTGCTTCAGCTTCAGCTTTTGGAGTTGCGATTTCCTTTTCTGCAACATTGGTTCACTCTGATTCAAGGGGAAAAGCTGCATCAATTGTACTTGCAGGTTTAATGTTCGCAACTGTATTAGGTTTACCTATAACAACCGTTATTTCGCAATATTTTGGCTGGCGTATTAGTTTTGGGGCTGTTTCTGTTCTTGTGCTAGTATCAGGGATTATGATTCAACGGTTGTTACCATTATCTTCAAATAAAGAGCAATTAAATTGGAAAGACGAACTTCTGCGATTTAAGAATATTCATCTTTGGGCAGCGTACGTAACAAGTATGTTCATTATTGGTGGTACGTTTGCAGCATTTAGTTATTTCACTCCGATCTTTACAAATGTCACAGGCTTTTCAAGTGCAAGTATTCCATATTTACTTGCTCTCTATGGTAGTGCGACGGTAATTGGGAATATAATAATTGGCAAGTTCGCTGATAAATTTACAATGAAAATACTTATGGGTGGATTAATTATATTAATCATAGCGTTGTCTTTATTTGCTTTAAGTGCAGAGAATAAATACATTGCAGTTATTTCTACGATTTTTATTGGTTTAACTGGTGTAGCATTGAATCCAGCTATGGTTGCGAGGGTGATGAAAACAGCTAGTAATGGAATAATGATAAATACCGTTCATAGTTCTTTTATTACGCTAGGTATTGTTATTGGTTCGTCACTAGGTGGTCTTGGGATCAGTAAAGGATATGGTTTTGTATCTCCGCTATGGATTGGAGCTTGTTTAGCTATCCTTGGGGTAATTTCATTATTTCCATATTTACATAAAGGAAAGGCAGATTAAGATGTTTAAAATTTCTTTATATGGGGTAGCGTCAGGAAAATGCGGTTTTACAACGTTAAGGAAGTTTAAATATTAAAAAGCCTAATTTCTCAATTTAATGCGAAGAAATTAGGCTTTTTTCATTGCTCCATTAAAGCGCCCTTTAATGGCATAACAAGATGTTTCTATTAGCTTGTTTACTTGACAAGAAAATGTCTTTGTTGCATCTTATTTGAAGAATGCGTATTAACAACACATAATCCTCGATAAGATTATAGTTTATCGATTAATGTCTCCCATGTAAGTTCAAGAACACCCGTCATATTTTGTGGTTCATTTGAAATATATGTTATAACTGCATTTTTATCTGGCAGCATTACAACATATTGACCATATAAACCATCCATACGATATGATTTAGGCCAAGAGTTCATCCATATTTGATAACCGTATCCTTGATGATGGTCTGCCGTAGCAAAATAAGGATTAAAATCGTTGGTCTTTATTTGGACAGATGTTGCTTGTTCAATGTAACTTGAAGGAATCAGTTGCTTACCTTTCCAGACACCTTTATCGAGAATTAATTGCCCGAATCTAGATAATTGTTCTGCTGTTAAATATAAACCTGAGAATCCTTGTGGAATTCCTTTTGGACATGTATCCCATTTAGGTTTTTGTATGTCTAAATGTTTAAATATCTTTCTATCTAAGTATTCATCCAAGTTACTTCCTGTAGTAATACTTATGATTTTTGAAAGCATATAGGTTGCGGCATTGTTATATGTAAAATGAGTACCTGGTTTAAATACAATCGGTTCATCAAAGAATAATTGTGAAATATCCCATTCCTGACCACTACTCCAATCAGCCTTCATAACTGGGCATTCTGCATGTCCAGTTCCCATGCAAAGCAAATCATAAATAGTCATCTCTTTTAAGTATTCATTCATTGGGTCATGTTGAATATCTGAGAAAAAATCTATAACATGGTCATTAATTTTAAAGTACCCATCCCTAATGGCAATACCGACTGCCATTGATGTAAATGTTTTGCTTATTGAATATAAAAGAGCAGGCTTTTCTTCTTCAAAATCATGTTTTGCAATTATATTTCCATTTTGCCTAACAATTACATTCAGAATATGAAGGTTCTGGCTATTTACAGATAAAATCAAATCATTCAATAATTCATTATTCATTGTAACTCCCTCCATTAAATATATATTTCTTAACAATCCTTAATTCGTATAATCCTACTAATGAGTAGTTTTAAATGTATTGACACAGATAAATTATATCATTAGTGATAACTTATTTAAGTGTAATTCTTCGCAAAATTCTTTCCGATGTTATCAAAAATATTTTTACTTGAGAATCTTATTCCATTGTATATATTGTATATATTGTGCGTATTGTATATAATGTGTATAGAAGCTAATAAGGAGTTAAAACATGAAAATTTTACTATCTAATAGTTCTAAGTCACCCATTTATCAGCAAATCATTGACCAAATTATATTACAAGTATCAAATGGGACATTGAAAGAAGATGATGCATTACCTTCCATGCGTTCATTAGCAAGGGACTTGAAGATAAGCGTTATTACTTCAAAAAGGGCGTACGAAGAACTTGAAAAAGCAGGTTATATCTACTCTATAGTAGGGAAGGGCTCGTTTGTTGCAAAACAAAACAAAAAACAACGAGTGGATGAATCAAGCGATCCAATACGTGAAAAGTTTAGTGTAGTCGTTCGAGAAAGTAAGGCTAATCATTTATTACGGGATGAATTAATACAGATTATTAATCGTATCTATGAGGAGGAGTAGAAATGGAAAACATTGTAGAACTGAAAAATATTTCAAAAACATACAAAGGATTTTCTTTGAAAAATGTATCATTTAATATCAAAAAGGGGTTTGTAACGGGATTTATTGGCGCAAATGGTGCAGGAAAAAGTACGACAATTAAACTTATTATGGACCTTATTAATAAGGATAGTGGGGATATCAAAGTTTTTGGTAAGGATCATCAAAAGGATCAAGTTTCTATTAAAGAGCGTATTGGATTCGTATACGATGACAATATCTTTTATGAAGATATGACAATTCATCAACTGAAAAAATTCATTGCTCCAGCCTATAAAAAATGGGATGAAAATCAGTTCAAATTCTACATACAGCACTTTGAGTTATCGACTAACATAAAAATGAAAAAGATGTCTAAAGGGATGAAAATGAAGACTTCCCTAGCGTTTGCACTTTCACATCATGCCGAATTTATTATTATGGATGAACCGACATCTGGACTCGATCCTGTATTTCGAAGAGAACTTTTAGACATCCTTTATGATTTAATGGTCGATCAAGATAAAACAATTTTTTTCTCCACACATATTACAACTGATTTAGATCGTATTGCTGATTATATTGTATTTATTCATAATGGAGAGGTTGTGTTTGAAAAAGATATACATAGTATTTCTGAAGAATATGCAATTGTAAAAGGGGATACAGCCTTGCTTACACCGAAAATCAGAGAACAATTAATCGGAATTCGTGAAACAAACGTGGGATTTGAAGCACTCACAAGTAACGCCAGCCGTTCACGTACGCAATTAGGGAATGATGTATTAATTGAAGAAGCGACATTAGAAGATATTATGTACTATACAAAAAAGGGGAATGTTCAATATGTATAATTTAATATTAAAGGATTTTCGATTGCAAAAATTAATTATGGTGCTCTATATACTTACCATATGCCTTTATATTGGGACATTGGGAAGCTTTGGTTTTATAGTCGTTTTGGTGGCTTGTTGTTATATGTTAAATCTACATTATTACGACGAAAAGAATAATAGTCACAAGTTTATCAATAGCCTGCCTTATAGTAGAAAGACAATTATTATGTCAAAATATATCGGTACAATGTTGTTTACACTTATAGTAGTTCTATTCTCATTATTGATTCAAGCGGTAGTTCAAGTTGCAGCCCCGACTTATGGGGTTAAAATTGAAACTCCACAGGCAATTGTGGTTAGTGTTCTTACTGTCATGTTGCTTACATCTATCTACTTACCATTTTGCTATCGCTTTACCAATAAATATTTGTTAGCTGCAGTCAGCTTTACTTTCCCTATAGTTGTTATTTCATGGAGAAAAATTGTGGAACATTTAAATATTATCAATATTTTTCATAACATCACTACACAATTTACTATTAATCAACTAATTACACTTGTTTCAATCGTTACCATACTTATATTTATCGGCTCTTACTTCTTAACGGTGAGAATTTATAAATGTACTGATTTTTAAAAATTCTTTTTAACGGAAATATAGAATACCTAACAAGTAAAACGTTTTTTATTATAGGAGGCTGTCCCAAAAGTAGCTGAATAGCTACTTTTGGGACAGCCTCCTTCAAAAATTCAAAAAGCTTTTTTATTTTGTTCCCATTACAAGTTTTAGCCATAAACAGAGTAGAACTACACCCGTTGTTCGCTCCATAATACGCTGGATAGCTGGCTTTAAAATCCACGTTCTGAACAAGTTCATAATGGAGATGTAGCAGATGAACCACCCCAATGTTAGTCCAGAATAGATTAGTCCCAATAGCAAGACTTGAGGAAAAAAACTTTGCGTTGTATTTGTGAATTGGGGAAGAAATGTTAAAAAGAACAAGGCAACCTTAGGATTGAGAACATTTGTTAAGATAGATAAGCGATTTTGAAAAGATGTACTGAAAGTAACGAGATAGAATAATTGAAAAACTATAAAAATTCCCTTTATTTAGTTGGTGATTTGTGGTAATATTTAATTTCGAGATGTAAAGAGAGGGGAATCTATACTACATATGTGGAATAACTTGAAATGATTATTTAACTAGATAGAGACAGTTGCGGTCCTTGATTCTTAAGGATGCGTTTATTTGTCTATCTAAAATCATTCAAGGGACACATGGTGTGGACAATTACATTCCCATTGCCAAGCAGATACCTTTGTATATCTGCTTTTATTTATGGGCAAAAATACATCTCTATTGACACAATTATAGCGTCCCTAAATAGGGGGAATTTTAATGAAAAGCCAGTACGAAAATGAACAAATGCTAACAGGAGGGAATGTCTCAAACGTATATCGTTCGGGAGATACGGTTCGACGAGAATTAAAGCCTGATAGTGTTAAAATTCATACATTGCTAAAGCACCTTGAAAGCAAAAGCTTAAATAGTGTGCCAAAGTTTCTAGGTATTGATGAAAAAGGGAGAGAGGTCTTATCTTTTATCAAAGGAGAAGCAGGCAATTATCCGTTAAAAAAATACATGTGGTCGGATGAGGCTTTAAAAGAGATCGCAAAAATGCTTCGTCTCTATCATGAGGCGGTGAGTGATTTTCCAATGGAAGAACGTTGGCAACCCATTGATAACACCCCGCAGCCATTTGAGGTGATGTGCCATAATGATTTTGCTATCTATAACATTATTTTTAATCACGAAAAACCAGTAGGTGTGATTGATTTTGATTTGGCTGCTCCTGGTCCAAGACTTTGGGATATCGCCTATACGCTTTACACTTGCGTTCCTTTAAGTAGACTTTATCATACAGAAGAAGGCGAAGCCATTTATTATGATTCGTTAAAGGATGCTGAGCGAATCAAACAAAGGGTTAAATTGTTTTTTGATTCCTATGGTATGGAGGGAATAGAAAAAGGGTTTTTAAAGATGGTATTGCTACGAGTAGAGGGATTATGTAAAACCATGCAAAGGAAAGCCAAAGAAGGCGATATGGCGTTTCAAAAAATGATTGACGAAGGACATTATAATCATTATCAAGAGGAACTTCGATTCATTCGCGAACACGGAAAAGAGTGGATTTAAGAGAAAAATCTTGGTGAACTAACCAAAATAAATGTAGTTAACCGTAATAAATGAACAAAAGAAAAGAGCGTGTTAAAAAAATCGAAATACGCTCTTTTTGTATTAAATTGAATAATTCTTTTATCAAAAGGTTTAATCATTATTGAGGTCTCGCCAACAAAACGCGAATTTCGTACGTTATCAAGACCTAAATTCAAAGGAACCTAAAATATAAGAGTCCTAACATATTATATATGACTAATATGTTAGGCTTTTTTATTTTTGGTAATAATTTTTGGACCTGAGTTTGCGTAATATTTTTCTTTATTTACTTCTTTGTAGCTTTAAATTAAAGCTCGATCAAAAACATGTATTAGAAACATATAATTTTTCTTATTTAATTAACAGCGGATAGGTGTCTGCAAATAAATTATATCAATCAGAAGTTATCTACAAAGAAATATGTGATTCTAAAATTGTTGCGGAACTAGCCGTTGCATACCGAAAGACGAATATAAACCCAGAGTTACAAGAGTTTTTGAAAATAGCGAAAGGCAAGGCGATGAACACATTTACAAAATGACGAGAAAAATGACAAAACTGTAAGAATGCACGAATGTTTGTAAGAAAGTTCGATGTTTTCCTTTTTCTTTTTTTATTATAGTGAAAAAGAAGAAAGATGACGTTTTCTCAGCTCGCGTTTAAAAACGTTAGTCGAAATATACGTACGTATGCCGCTTATTTTTTAAGTGAAAACGTCATGTTAGAGGAAGAAACAGTACATTCACATAGTTAAGAAGTAGTTAAGTCCCATTTAAACCTTTTTTCCCATAATAAAATTATAAGCGTACAAGAAGGTTGGTATTTTTAGATGAGTACAATAATCAAAACTATTCATGTAATGAAGGTATATGGCAATCAGTTAAACACCTTACTATAAAGGAGGGATTTGAAAATGTCTTTTTCTCAATTCAATATTGATATTTTTCGAGCAATTAATGATTTAGGTAAACAATATTCATTCCTAAACTCAGCCATGGTATTTTTGGCAGAATATATGGTATATATTTTGGGTTTAATTATTATAGCTTATTGGTTTACCGGGTCCAGAAAAAGTAGGATGATGGTTATTCAAGCGATGGTTGCTTTTGTGATTGCTGAGATGATTGGGAAAATAGCAGGGAAATTTCATTTGAATTATCAACCGTTTGCAGTATTGCCTGATGTTAATAAACTTGTCGACCATGCTGTAGATAATTCATTTCCTAGTGACCATACGATTCTCTTTTTTTCGATTTGTTTTTCATTTTGGCTTGTTCGTAAAAAGACTGGATGGTTATGGCTTATACTTGCATTTTGTGTAGCGATCTCTCGTATTTGGGTAGGGGTTCATTATCCTTTTGATGTTGCAATAGGGGCTTTAATAGGATGTGTTTCAGCGTTATTTTCGTATTGGTTAGTACCGAAATTTTCTTTTATCAAACAATTGCTTACTCTATATCAAAGAGTAGAGAAACATGTTTTACCATCCAAAAACAAATCAAAGGGATTTTGAGTATACAAGTATAAAAGTTAGCGTGAAAGATACAGATGCTGACGACCTATATATGGAATGTATTCATGCTGCAGCTGTTGCTTCAGCTATCGCTGAACAAATTAAAGAGCAACAACGAATGAAGAAGGCTTCTTAATTTTGTGTGTTTGTGGATGTGATAAGCGCCCAGGTTTTAGGCAGTGTTGCAGTTCTCTTTCGTTGCAAAGTAAACGTCAAGTAACTCCAAAATCTACAATAAAAGTTGATTTTGGAGTTATTTTTTGTTTGCTTCACTTTTTTTCGGCACTCTACAGCTAGATGGTATTACTGACACGTACAAGTTATCAACAATCTTTATTTTGAAAGAATCTTAGCGTACGTTAAGAAAGTTCCTTAAACGACCGTTTTCGGTACTGTTTAAGGATACTGGATTGGATATATATGGTAGTATAGAGAGGGTGAAGAAATATACTTTAAGCTAACTGGCAGGTTAGCGGGAGGAAGAATTTAAGTTAGACAAGTCGAAATTTAGGGTAGGAAAGGAGTTTAAAATGATTAATCTAGAAAAGAAGATACTTAAATTAATGAATGAAATATATCCAGTGGATTTTATTAAAGTTAAATCAGTAACAAATGAAATGTATCAGTGTATTTCGGAACAAGGTGACTACTTCGTTAGAATAACTAACTATAAAACGTATGAAGAACAGTTGGAAGAAGTTAAATATACAGACTTTTTATATAGGGAAGGTTTAGGAGTACCTCCAATAATAACTTCTTTAAATGGTAAATTAGTAGAAAAAATAACACTAGACAAAGAACTTTTTATTGTATTGTATAAAGCTGCTTCTGGTATACACTTACCAAGAAGTCAATGGAATTCCAGTGTGTTGAAAAAATTGGGTCAGCAAATTGGTAGATTGCATCGTTTATCTAAAAAGTTTGAAAGTATTGAACCGATAAAACATATAAACGATTGGTATGACAATGAGGAATATTCTTTTCTTACCTATATCCCTAAAGAAGAAGGTATTATTAGAGAATTTGCACATGAGATTTTATCGTCGATAAAGAAGCTGCCAAAGAGTCCTTCAAATTATGGCTTGATACACGGCGATTTATGGTTAGAAAACATATTAGTAGAAAATGATCTGAATTTGACAATGATTGATTTTCAAGATTGTGAGAAACATTTTTATATATTTGATTTAGCAGTTCCAATCTATAGTGCGTTGGAGTATTCGTTTGTAGGGAATGGTAACATAGTTGACTATGGGAAGTCTATTACACAAGCAATAGTTGACGGATACCAAGAGGAAAATGAAATATCTAAAGAAATGATAGATAAGCTTCCTTTATTTATTAAATTAAAGGAAATATTTGAATATAGCTTAATGCATATGTACTGGAATAAAGAGGAATTAACCGAAGAACAAGTACGGATAATGAACCTTTATAGAATAAGGATTGAGAATAACTATCCTTTTCTTAAAATTCAGTTAAAATAATATTTTAGACTGAACAGCATTGGTTTAATTGGATTATCCATTCTTATTTTTCAAATTTAATAAAATAAAGTATTAGACTAAATAGAAGATATTGACATAGATTTGAAATAAAATCACGATATTTCTGTAATCTTTTAATAATAAATTAGTTGAAAATAAAAGACTACATACTATACGCAAAAGGGTATAAAACAGGGAATTATGTATAAGGGGTTGATTGGTTTTGGAGGAGGACGAGGCCCATAGCGGGAGGTGTATCCGCAGATGCGAAGCGCCGAGGACCTTAGCTATCTAGACAAACTGATGAGTTATCGACTCATACAAATACACCAGTGCATCTTGTTGAGTGATAATAAAGTTGCTTAAAAAATAATAAAGTCATTTAAAAACAAATAAAGATGTTTAATAGCAAGAGCTGATCCTAAAAATATTTAGTGTCGGCTTTTTTCAATTAATGTACAATAATAGCGTGAATGTTCACTCTATATAAGGTGAGGACAGAATTCTTTTCATATTTATGATGAAATAATTATTAATCCAGGAAGTGTTGGGCTACCGGCTTATGAAGATGAATTACCAATCTATCATAAAATGGAATCAGGTTCACCATTTACTAATTATACAATTGTTACAAAACAAGAAAATGATTGGATGATAGAGCAATTACATATTCCTTATAATCGAGATGAAGCAATTAATAAAAGTGAAATAAACGGTCGCTTAGATTGGGCTAGAGCACTGAAAACAGGAAGAATTTAAAATAGAGGTGATTGCCTTGGATATTGATGTGAAAATTGAACAATTATTTTTAATTGAAGAACATCTTAATGAGCTTTCAGAGCTTTTAATAAAGGTCGTAGAAGATGGGGCTTCGATTGGATTTTTACCACCAATGGGGAAAGTAGATGCAGAAAAGTACTGGGAAACCGTTCTTAGCTCCGAAGTGATTTTATTTGTTGCTAAATCCAACAATCAAATTGTTGGAAGTGTACAATTACAATTATCGACGAAGCAGAATGGAAGCCATAGAGCTGAAATCGCAAAATTAATGACACACCCCAATTATCGACGTAATGGTATTGGTCGTTTACTTATGCAAAGGGTTGAAGAAATCGCAAAACAGAAGGATAGGTCATTATTAGTTCTTGATACAAGAGAAGGAGACCCTTCCAATAAACTATATACTTCATTAGGTTATATTCAAGCTGGGCGGATTCCTAACTATGCGAAATCTGAGAATGGTGAATTAGCTGCTACCATTTTCTACTATAAAAATAACAATTAATCTTCTTGAACTAACAGGTGTTTAGTGGAATAAGGAGCATCAAAATGATTAAACTTTTTTAAAAAATGGAATCTATTTGTTTGCTACGAAATAAGGGTTTGAGCATCATTTTTAATTAAACTTTATTCTAAACTAACAACTTTGGTATTTATTCTGGTCCTCAATATGACACAACATTTTCTAATGGGGATCAAGTATCATTGGTTCACATCTCATTTATTTGTAAGCGGTACAGTGGAGAGTTAGTAGAAAGCAACGAGGAGTCCATACAGAATACATTTTTTCCAATTGAAGAGCTACCAGAAAATATTTTTAGGGAACATAAAATGTTTGTCAATGATCTATTATCGAAAAAACAACTGCCGATTCTTGGTTAATAATTCTATTCTTCAATGTAGTGTAGTACTTAAAGAAAATGGTAATCAGCCGCCTAATTGTTACGGGATACAAAAGGATTTTATCTGTATGGGGTGAAACTGGTACATAAGATTTAGGTATAAGGGTACCCCCTCATCGCTATCAAGCTAAGAAAATACAACTCCCCCAGAACGAGATTTTGTCCTAACTTGTAATAAAAAAGCTCATTTTTTCGTTTTGGGGTGGATTTGTTTTCTTAAGTTGATGGGCATGGGGTAGCGTCAGGAAAATGCGCATTTACAACGTTAAGGAAATTCCCATATTAAAAAGCCCAATTTCTCAGCATTTATATTAAGAAATTAGGCTTTTTTCGTTGTTCCGTTAAAGTGCCCGATTGTGGAAGATCATTTATGCTGTTTTATTGAAGATACGCCCCCGTTAATAATCGAAATAATAAATAAAATGATTTTACGGAACCAGCTGGACAGTTGCCGTTCTTAATTCTAATCCTGAATAATAGTATTATATTGAATTTATTATAAAAGGAGGTGATTATGTGTCTGATTTACACGAACACCATCACCACCATCGCTTTCAATATACAGCTCTTGGAAAGAATCCATCATATGTAGCGGCTGACATTGCTCCTTCAATCCGTTCAACTTCTTGTCCATCTTTATAGGCTACAGCAACTGGTGTACCTGGAATGTTGAAGTCTTGGAAAGTACTTTGATTTTCAGGTGTAGAAAGATCTATGCGGTAAATGGCCCTGTCATGTTTTTGGGACATACTGTTGATAGCCGGTGCAGCTTTCTTACAATATTGACAATTAGGCTGATAGTAATATGCAATGAATTCCTTTTTAGACTCAATTATATTTTTTAATTCTTCTTTGGATACATCCATAACGTTTGTAGGCCTTGCTTCTACATCCGCAGCAGATACGATAGGTTTGTTTGGTTTTGCTACCTCATTTTTGACGGCATCGTTTTTAGTCAGAGTAAAGATCAAAATACCAGCAACAAGTATAGTCGTAACAATAGCTCCAATTTTATATACTTTTTTCATCTGAAAAACCTCCTTGAAATTAAAAAAGGACAAACCTCGCCCGAGTTAACAGGGCGTAAGGTTTGTCCTTCACGCTACATACAATAGAGAAATACTAATGAATATTAGATTGTGTCTACATAATAACATAAAATCCATATAAAAATATATAATAAATAGGATAACAATAATGCGGCCATACATATAATTTCACGTATCATATGTGTTAATTAACAAAAAAACTAACAATAAGGGATTGTTTTCTTCAACGTTCAATTGTTAGGTCTTTCCCATGTAAGATAGTTACCATTAACTTTAAAGGTTTTTTTATTAAACTGTCCATTTTATAGGGTACAGTTCACTTAGCGTATGGAAATCAGGATTTTAACTTCAAAAAAATGTCTTATTGTATAAGATCAGTATTTTATCGGCAGAATCTGTTTCGTTTTTGTACACTTCTAGGAGATTTAACTAAATGACACAAACTGCATGTTTAGAAAGGTAAACAGAAATGCAATATTGCATAATATATTATTTTATCTTAATATAATGTTATTATTTTGAATGGATTAGATAAATGGAGGAAATGGTATGAAAAAGAAATCAAAATTTACTCAAATGATGCTCGGTATTAGTACAATGGCCTTATCATTTGGAGGCATTCAAACACAAGTATCAGCGGAAGAAAACACACCTTATAATGTGTTACAAAAGAAACCAATTGGGATAGAAACTTCAACAGATGAAATTGCCCATTCTACAAAAGCGGACGAAACATTGTCTTATGAAGAGCGTTTAAAAGTGAGAGATTTTTCGCAACGGCCGGCTCCGATCGTGAAACGAGCAGCGGCAAAACAATTTCAGCAAAAGTTTTCTGTGGCAGAGCTGAATAGAATGAGTGATGACGAATTAATTGATACATTGGCAAATGTTAGTTGGAATCAAATCGCAGACTTATCTCAATTTAATCAAGAAACAAAAGCGTTTTATCAAAATAAAGGGCGAATACAAGTTATCATTGATGAATTAGGTTGCCGCGGAAGCACATTTACAAAAGATGATACAAAAGGAATTGAGACGTTTGTTGAAGTATTATATTGCGGTTTTTATTTAGGCTTTAATAATAAAGAGTTAAACTATTTAAATGAGCGAAGTTTCCATGATAAATGTTTACCTGCATTAAAGGCAATTGCAAAGAATCCGAATTTTGAACTTGGTACAGATAAACAGGACAAAGTGGTATCTGTATACGGTAAATTAATTAGAAACGCTTCTTGTGATGCTGAAACAGTTCAATATGCAGGGAATATATTAAAACAATATAACAATAACATTTCTACATATGTAAGTGACAAGAATAAAGGGGACGCCGTGTATAATCTTATACAAGGAATTGATGATGATATACAGTCTTACTTGGGTGAGACACGTAAAAAAGCGGATGAAACAATATGGTATGGGAAAATTGATGGTTTCATAAATGAACTCGGTCGAATGGCTCTTCTGAATCATGTAACACCAGAAAATAGCTGGTTGATTAATAATGGTGTTTATTATGCTGGTCGTTTAGGGAACTTCCATAGTAATCCAAACCAAGTTTTAGGAGTACTTACACAGGCAATGCGTATATACCCTCGTTTTAGTGAAGCTTATTTTAATGCTGTAGAGCAAATTTCAATAAACTATGGTGGAAAAGATTATAATGGAAATACAGTAGATTTAAAGAAAATCCGTGAAGAAGGCCAAAAGCAGTACTTACCAAAAACGTATACATTCGATGACGGTTCTATTGTATTTAAAACAGGAGATAAAGTAACAGAAGAAAAGGTTAAGAGACTGTACTGGGCTGCTAAGGAAGTGAAAGCGCAATATCATCGTGTAATTGGAAACGATGCAGCGTTAGAATCAGGGAAGGCTGATGATGTACTAACAATAGTCATTTATAATAATCCAGATGAATATAAACGAAATAGCCAGCTATATGGATATGATACGAATAATGGTGGAATTTACATTGAAAATATCGGAACGTTCTTTACATATGAACGTACACCACAGCAAAGTAGTTATAGTTTGGAAGAGTTGTTCCGTCATGAATTTACACACTATTTACAGGGAAGATACGAAGTTCCAGGATCATGGGGACAAGCAGAAATGTATCGAAACGAACGTTTAACTTGGTTTGAAGAAGGAAATGCAGAATTTTTTGCGGGATCTACTCGTACGAATAACGTTGTTCCGCGCCAAAGTGTAATTAAAGGATTATCATTTAATCCTGCAGAGCGTTATACAGCAGAACGAACATTATTTTCAAAATATGGATCATGGGACTTTTATAATTATTCTTTTGCACTGCAGTCTTACTTATATACTCATCAATTTGAAACTTTCGATAAGGTTCAAGATTTAATTCGTGCAAATGATGTGAAAGGTTACGATGCATATCGTGAAGCTTTAAGTAAGGATTCAAATTTAAATAAAGGATACCAAGACTATATGCAGCAGTTAATTGATAATCAAGATACATATAATACCCCACAAGTATCAGATGATTATTTAGCTGACCATGCACCAAAACCATTAGCTGATGTGAAGAAAGAAATTGAAGATGTAGCACATATAAAAGATGCAACAATGACAAAGCATAAGTCTCAATTTTTTGATACGTTTACATTAGAAGGAACATATACAGGCGGCGTAACAAAAGGAGAATCTGAGGATTGGAAAACGATGAGCAAGCAAATCAATCAATCTTTAGAACAGTTAGCGCAAAAAGAATGGAGCGGCTACAAAACAATTACAGCGTATTTTGTGAATCATCGCGTGAATGCGAACAATCAATTTGAATACGATGTTGTATTCCATGGTGTTGCAACGGGAAAAGAAGAAAAACAGACGATTAAAGTAAATATGAATGGACCATACAATGAGTTATTAAATGAAAAAGTTGAGTTTCATAGCGATGGTACAGCAAGTACAGGTGGAAAAATTGTTTCGTATCTCTGGGATTTTGGCGACGGTACAACAAGTACAGAAGCAAATCCTGTTCATGCATATGGAAAAGAGGGAACATATACTGCGAAGCTAACAGTGAAAGATAATAAAGGAAAAGTGGGCCGTGGACAAACAACGGTTACCGTAAAAAAAGATGAGCCACCAGGTCATGGATTCCAAAGTGCAAAGGCAATTCGTTTTAATAAACTTTTCAAAGGAAATATGGATATGCCTAATATGGCGTATATTTACACGTTCGATGTCACATCTCCAAAAGAAGTAGATATTTCTGTTATAGATGAACAGGGCATTGGAATAAACTGGAGTCTGCTTAGCGAGTCAGATCTAACAAATCCTGTCGCTGATGGCCAAGCAGATGGAAATAATATAAAAGGGAAACTTGAAGCGAAACCTGGGAAGTATTACTTAATTCTATCTTTTGGAGAAGAAAATAGAAACGGAACATATTCATTATTAGTAAAATAAACCTATTTCCAATTTATAACTTTAATTTTTGGGAGGAGCCTGTCACTATGGCTCCTTCTGTTCTTTTTTGGAGGGTCTATCTAAGAGTTTGTTCTTAAGATAAAACGAATGAAAAGGAATCTGGGAGTTGAAATGCAGTTGAATCTAAAATACGAATACGCTTGAAAACAGAAGTATATGGAGAAGAAATCGGTATAGATGAGACCAATTTTTGGTTTAGTAGTTCAGCTAATATGTGTTGTAAAAATTGGACGGCCGCTTTATTAAACCGTTGATTCAGTCCTTCCGTGGATGCTTCTAAATAGTTAGATAAATGAGCTAAAGAGGTTGTAGCGACATTTTGACCCATCCATATACATAAAGCGACTAAATCTTTCGCTTGGTATGTACTGGTTCGTTGTACGAAACCAGTATCTCTAGCAAAATCTCGTAAGATATTTGGAGATAAAAAGCTTTGAATCTCTTGAGCAAATAGTTGTAATTCATCAGATACAGAAATATACATACAAAAACGCCATCCTTTCCTATGATTCTACAGAAAGAATAGCGTATTTTTTCATAACAGTGCAGAAACAGTTGCCAGTCATCACTTTAAATTTATAACTCTAGCAAAATAGAGCAAATAAAAAGCCCTAGAGGGGAACTCTAGAGCTACTAACAGGGTAATAAAAAAGACAAATGGTAGAGAATGATTTCCCTAGATGTTACAAGTTTAATATATTAATCACACATCTCCTTATCGTATTGAGGGCATCAACGGAAAATGATGCTCTTTTTTTATTGAACAAAATGGACACTTGAATAGGAGAGCCATAATGGATTTAACATTCAAGAATTTGAAGAACTGTTTTAATAACGCAATTGATAACAATGCGGAATATGTTGGTGTGCTAATCGAAATGTAAGGTTTCAATGATGCTGAGGTTATCATTAATTGCAGAGTGAACATTGCTGATAAACTAGACTATTATAGTAAGACATATAATACAGATTTAAACTATAAATTCGCTAAAGGTATTCGTATTATTGGGTTTACTTACAGTGATTCATTTGCTGAGATTCAAAAGGATTTAATCGGAGAGTAACATGATCAAAGTAATTTCAACTATTTTAGGAGCTGTCATGGTCAGTATAGTGTCTAAAATAAAAAAGATTTATATTCTGAAAATTCAATCAAAAATATAGAAAATGTTTATTTCAGGAAAATATTGAAAAATAAGGTGAATCATTTAATATTGTTAATAGTTAGTATATTAGGTCGTTTTTGATTTGAGAAGGGGAGGTTAGAATTGACAAAATTTCAAAAAGGGGCTACGTATGCCATTATTTCAGCTTTCGGATTTGGCGTTATGCCTATATTTGCAGTAAAGGCATATCAATATGGAATTACAGTAAATACGTTATTATTGCTTCGTTTTTTTCTTAGTACTGTAATTTTCTTTTGTTATTTTTTATTTAAGAAGACAAAAATAAATTTACAGAAAACGGAGATAAAAACATTGTTTTTATTGGGAAGTGTTTTATTTACTCTCATTTCTGTATTTCATTTTGAATCTGTAAAATACATTCCTTCATCAATGGCTGTATTACTTTTATTTTTATTTCCTATATTTGTTTCAATTCTTTCTTATTTTTTATATAAAGAAAGAATTGAAAGTAAAGCATTTGGAGCGTTGATACTGGCTTTTATAGGAATTAGCTTTTTACTAGGAGTTGCATTACAAGATTCTAACTTTTATGGTATTGGACTGGCTATTGGTGCAGCTATCGTATATGCATTCTATATGATTGTTGGGAAAAAGGTGACAAATGTAATTTCACCTGCGGTAACGAGTGCATATGTGACATTATTTGCTACAATTGGTGTCTTTACGATTGGCGTATTTTCTAGAAGTATACGATTTGATTTCGAACCTATGGCATGGGTTTATATTTTAGCTATTGTTCTATTCTCAACTGTTTTAGCAGAAATTACATTATTTCAAGCATTAAAGCGATTGAGCTCGACTAATGTATCTATCATCAGCATGATTGAGCCTGTTTTCACAGCTATTTTTGCAAGCTTTTTGTTACATGAAAATGTAACGTTTCCCCAAATATTAGGTGGTTTAGTCGTTTTATTTAGCCTAACGTGTTTCATTTATTTTCAAAGAGAAGTTTCAAAGGATTCTACAAATCTAAAAGAAGAATTGTTTGAGAAGAATAAACAAATAGGAGGAAGAGAATTATGAAGCCGAACATAGTAAGAAACAGTTTAGATATTCCAGATGGAACAAAAGATATTTTAGGATATGACATGCGGGTTAGAGAATATGTTATTGATACGATAAAAAATGTGTATGAAAGATTTGGATTTCAGCCCCATCAAACACCTATTTTAGAATACTTTACTACATTTGATGGGCACCATGGAGAGGGCGAAAAGTTGTTTTTTCATATGCAAGATACGAAGCAACAACATATGATTACTCGGTATGATTTAACAGTGCCATTGGCCAGGGTAATCACCATGAATCCTAATTTATCAAGACCATATAAAAGATATCAAATTGGTTCCTCTTTTCGTGATGATGTACCTAGTAAAAGTCATTTTCGGGAATTTACACAATGTGATGCAGATATGGTTGGCACAAGTAGTTTACTTGCAGAAGCTGAAATTACAACGATGGCAAATACACTATTGAAAGCATTACATATCGAAAACTTTACGATTCGAATCAATCATCGTCAATTAATTAAGGGAATCGCTCAAAAAGTTGATATACATTCAGAAGAAGGGCTTTTAGGGATACAATCTGCATTGGATTATGCAGATAAAGTCACAAAAGATGGGCTACAGGGCATTATAAATAAATTAGTTGAAAATGGTATAGAAGAATGCACAGCATCTCTAATTATTAGTAATATTCAAGGATTAAATCAAGAGATGGAACGAGAGGAAAGTCTTTATCGTAAGTTAGAAGTAATGAAGAGTTTTTTTGATCAGCAATCTGTGGTACAACAAGGAATTGAAGAACTCGAAACAATTTTTTCATACATGTCAAAAGATGTTTTAGAACGGATAGAGATTGATTTAACGTTAGCAAGAGGCGCTAACTATTATACAGGTTATATATTAGAAGGAGTTATAAAAGATTTAGAAATAGGTGCTGTACTGGGGGGAGGGAGATATGACAAACTTGTATCTTCCCTTGGTGTATTAGACGAACCAGCAGTAGGATTAGCGTTTGGATTAGAACGATTATTGCTAGCTTTAGAAGGGCTACAGTGTATCGATAGTAAAAGTGTATTAAAAGACAAAGTGTTATTAATGAGGGATGAATTTGTTAGTCCTAAATATATGTTATCCATTGCTAGTGAATTAAGAAATTATTGTGATGTAGATTTATACTATAATTCTTTTTCTAAAGAGGAAGGAATAGTGTATGCTCATGCAAATCAATATCCATTGATTTTGAAAGTTACAGAAGCTGAAATTAAAATGTATGATGTAATTGAAAATACGATATTCAAAGAGAGAATTGAGAGTATTATCCAACGTATTCGAAAATAATGCCATTAATTGTTATATATTGGAGAAGTACTTAAGAGGGGGCAAATGTCACTAACCTTCCTTATAGAGTTGGTGCCATTTTTTTGAATTTTTAGTGACATGTATACTGGAAGGCCACCGAAGTGGGTCTTTTCTGTGAATTTTAATATCGGCACGGTTTTTGCTTATATGAAATAAGGAAGGGGGGATAAATGAATTTAGCAGTAGCTGGAATGAAAATATTGACTATTAATTTTACGGGTATCACTGGGGGATGCCGTTATCTAGTAAAGCTACATAAAAGAAAGTTTCGATTTAAAAATATCTTTTGAAAAAGAAAGGGAGAAAATAGCATGATGAAATACTCGAAATTTTATAAACTGATGCTTGGTGTTGGAATTGTTACGATATCATGTAATGGATTGCAAATTCAAGCAGAGACAAAAGAGAAACATACAAAAAATGTATTACAAATGGAGCCGGTAGGAATACAGAAATCCGTTGATGAGTTAGCACACTCTTCGAACGTACAAGAAAGTACATCCTTTACAAAACGATTAAAGTTAGCAGATTTATCGCAGCGTCCACCAGCGCCAAAAGAGAATGCTAAACAGCTAGTTGAAGAAAAAAAATATTCAATGGCTGAGTTGAATCAATTAAGTAACAAACAATTAACTGATCTTCTTGTTACAATTCAATGGTATCAAATTCCGGAGTTATTTCAGTTTACTAGTGATAGTCTAAAGTTTTATCAAGATGATAGCCGGATGCAAGCAATCATTGATAAACTAGCAGAACAAGGACAAGCGTATACGAAAGATGATTCAAAAGGAATTGAGACATTAGTAGAAACCCTACGTGCGGCATTTTATTTAGGTTTTTATCATGATAAATTAAGCAAACTAAACGAGCGTAGCTATCATGATAAATGTTTACCGGCTTTAAAAACAATTGCGAAAAACCCGAATTTTAAACTTGGCACATCGGAACAAAACAAAGTTATTTCATCGTATGGCATGCTGATTGGAAACGCATCAGCTGATGTTGAAGTTATTCAATATGCAGGTGAAATTTTCAAACAATATAACGATAATCTTTCTACGTTTATTGAAGATCGAACAAAAGGCGATGCTATATATAATTTGATGAAAGGAATTGATTATGATGTTCAGTCGTATATGCATGCTACGGGCAAAGAACCAAAAGATACGATGTGGTATCGGAACATCGATAGCTTTATTAATGAAATAAGTCGCTTTGCACTCATTGGTACGGTAACAGACAAAAACGGATGGTTAATTAATAATGGAATTTACTATGCTAGCCGATTTGGCAAGCTTCATAGTACACATGTAAAAGGACAGCAAGTTACTACAGAAGCGATGCGGATTTATCCATATTTAGGGGAGCAATATTTTGTTGCGGCAGAACAAATTACTACAAATTATGGTGGAGTAGATGCGAACGGAAAAATAATAAATTTAGATCAAATTCGAGAAGATGGTAAGAAGAAATATTTACCGAAAACGTATACATTTGATGACGGAGCAATCGTCTTTAAAGCGGGGGATAAAGTTAGCGAAGAGAAAATTAAACGTTTATATTGGGCGGCAAAAGAAGTACGCTCTCAATTTTATCGTACAGTTGGTAGCGATAAGCCGCTTGAAAGTGGACATGCTGATGATGTGTTAACAATGGTTATTTATAATAGCCCGGAAGAATATCAATTTAACCGTCAATTGTACGGCTATGAAACGAATAATGGTGGTATTTACATTGAAGGAATCGGAACGTTCTTTACATATGAACGTACACCAGAGCAAAGTATTTATAGTTTAGAAGAATTATTCCGTCATGAGTTTACACACTATTTACAAGGAAGGTACGAAGTTCCAGGATTATGGGGACAAGGAGACATGTATCAAAATGAACGCTTAACTTGGTATGAAGAAGGAAATGCGGAGTTCTTTGCAGGCTCAACGCGATTAGATAGTGTTGTACCGCGAAAAAGTATGATTGGCGGATTATCTAATGATCCAGCGAAACGATATACGGCGGAGCAAACATTAAATGCTAAATATGGAACGTGGGATTTTTATAACTATTCGTTTGCATTGCAATCTTATATGTATCATAATCGTCCTGAGATGTTTGATAAAATACACGATTTAATTCGTGCAAATGATGTTCCAGGTTACGATGCGTACCGCTCTGCATTAAGTAAAGATAATCAATTAAATCAAGACTACCAATCTTACATGCAAATGCTGATTGATAATCGTGATAAGTATACAATTCCTCAAGTATCAGATGATTATTTAGCACAGCATGCTCCGAAACCGCTTTCGGATGTTACGACAGATATTACAAATGAAGCGAAGTTAAAAAATGTGAAGGTAACAAAGAATAAATCACAATTCTTTAATACATTTACACTACAAGGAACATATACAGGAAGTACGTCAAAAGGAGAAACTGAGGACTGGAAAGCGATGAATCAAGCAACGAATGATATGCTAAAACACCTTTCCGAAAAAGAGTGGAGCGGATACAAAACATTGACTGCTTATTTCGTAAATCACCGCATCAATGCTGCTGGACAATTTGAATATGATGTTGTGTTTAGCGGAATAAATACGGAAGAAGATACGGCTGTAGAAAAAGAACCGAATAATGAATTTAATACAGCGAATCCGCTATCTCTGAACACGTTATTACGGGGGAGTCTAAGTGATCAAGATCAAGTTGATCGGTTTGTTATTGATGTAAAGGATACGAAAGATTTACAAATTACCGTTACGAATGAACAAAATATTGGACTGAATTGGGTATTATATTCTGAGTCAGATCTTAATAATTATGTCGCTTATGCAACAAAATGCGACGGAAATAAATTACTTGGAAATTATTATGCGAACCCAGGGAAATATTACTTGAGTGTATATAAATATGGCGGTGGAACAGGAAGTTATACAATAGAAGTAAAATAATTTAAAGAGGCTGCTTCGAAGACTTTTGTTAAATATTTTATAAGAATTACAGTGTTCGATAATTACATGTTACTTTATAAACAACCGATTTTTTCTTAATGTAGGAAAAAATCGGTTGTTCAATTCTAGAAATTATCTTATTGTAGGCTTTACGTCAAAATATTGGTGCTACCCCATAGTAAGATTTAATAACTTTTGCATAAGCATCAAATATATATAGTATACTTAAGTTATGATGACAAAGAGAGCGAATGCTCTCTTTGTCTGTTAATCTCATGGTTTGTTACTTTTCTGTACTGTCGCCTGTTAATTTTATTTAGATTCAAGAAATTTGAATCAATCTTTGTTTTAACAAGAATAGACATATAATGTTACACATTATATAAGAATAAAAGAAGAGGATAGTGACAGGCAGAATAATTCTGTATGTTCTATCCTTTTTTTGTACCACAAATGACCTCATTTACCACAACATTTGTATTGGCTGTCCACTTGTTATCAAGTTAATGCTCTCATTAGCTTTTATAGGGGTACGCCCCACATCCATCAATTTAAGGATTTTATAACACCCCCAAAACAAAAAAATGTACATTTTCAACTGGAGATGTCAATTTTTTCGTTTTGGGGTATTTTCTTTTCTTAGCATGTTGTACTTTATTTATAGGGTTAACAGCTTGTAGTAAATCTACTGAAAAAACTAGTACATTAGAAGAACAAAAGCAAGAAACTAAAAAAGAAAAAGAGCAAAAGACAAACAATGAACAACAAAAGGCGGAAGAACAAAAGCAATTAGAGACCCAAAAACAAGCTGAAGAACAGAAAAAGCAGCAAGAAACTGCTCAAGCAAAACAACAACAACAAACTGCTCCTAGCCAAGGAAAAGTTCATTTTTCAAGTTGCAAAGAGGCGAACGACGCTGGTTATTATGATATAACTCCAGATAGTCCTGCATATTCCAAGAGTTTAGATAAAGATGGTGATGGAGTAGCTTGCGAACACAAAAAGTCTGGAAAGAAACATTGATTTTGTGAGAAAGAACTCAAGAGAGTTCTTTTTTATTTGTCCGTTCGACAAATTGTGACACGAAAGATGTAACTATATTTGTTATGCTTAACTAGAAATCTTACATTTTATATATTTGAAGGAGAATTTACTTACATGAAACGAACAACTGAATTTGTATTAGGTCTTATTGGTGGTATTTTTGGCATTTTATGTGCGTTTATCGCATTATTTATTGGTGGTATCGCTTCCGCTATGGAAGCAGACGGAGCAAACAGCGTCATTGGTTTAGGCTGGCTAGCTGTTCTTCTATCTATCTTAGGTATTGTTGGATCAGTAGTAGTGAGAAGTAATGCTAAAGCTGGTGGTATTATGATGACAATCGCTGCAATCGGTGGATTTATCTGTGTTTCATTCGTTTATATTTTACCAGCTGTTTTATTATTAATCGGTGGATTAATGGGAATCTTCCGTAAAGATAAGACTGCTGCATCGGTATAATCAAGGCACTCGAAAGAGTGCTTTGATTTTGTTAAATTCATATAAGATACTGATTTAATTTATATTTCTTAATACAAATATAGATAAATATGGTAAAATGGTAATTGGATGGGAATACGATATACTTGTATGTATTATTAAAATTAAAGTGGTTATTGAGTCAGAGAAAGGCACCTTATGGTGTCTTTTCTTTATTTCTCAACGGACCTGCTCACTTAGATTCCAACAACATACAGTAAAGTGAAACCGTTAAAAAATATGTGCAACCCAATGTTTTTATCTCCTATTTCAAAGGAGGATTTAATATGGGCTTTGGTGGTAGCTGTGGTGGCTTTGGAGGCGGATTCGCTTTACTCATTGTGCTATTTATCCTATTGATTATCATCGGATGTAGCTGTTGGGGAGGCGGCGGATTCGGGTACTAAAGAAAATAGGCGCTCATTTGAGTGTCTTTTCTTTTTAGGAAAAACAATGTATTAGCATAATAAATGGATTTAATTTCACAAGGAATAACATATGGATTTCAGTTCAATAAAATTACCAACACAACTTACCGACCCACTAGCAAAAGGAGCTCTGGCTTTTATCATAATACTTATAATCCGTTACGTTATAGCAAATTACGTCCCAAGAACTATTCCGCCGGAGTTTAGGGGAATTATCGGATAACTATATTAGTAATTGTAACTTACAAAATATGGACATATATACCAGTTCTATTTTAAAGATATGGGTCTGTGTAGCAATGGAACCAAATCACGCTATAAGCATTTTAAACAGACTATAATTAATAGAGGATACTATGTTCAATATGAAAACATATATCCTCTTTTTTCATACATAATAGAATGCATAATCAGATATTTAAAGTATGGTCTATTATGTATATAATGTTCAAGGAATATTTGTTTATTGAGGTGGAGGACGTAGCCCATAGCGGGAGGCGTAGTGAGGTCGTAAGACCGAGCATAAAAAAGGGTTTAGGGGGGGTGCAAGTCTATGCGAGTACAAGAAGTTATCCTAGAGAATGGAAAGAGATACATGTTAGTGGATGAGAAAGGCATGCCTGTAATCCCTGTGATGAAGTACCTCAAGTATCTCGACAGTACGGGCAAAAGTAGTAATACCCAAAAGACTTACTGTTATGCGTTAAAGCAGTATTTTCTATATCTACAGGAGACAGAGAAAGATTACAAGCATATACGATTGGAAGACTTAGCGGAATTTGTTGGCTGGTTACGGAATCCGTATGAAAGCACGAAAGTAATGTCTATGATTCCAGTAAAGGCAAAGAAAACAGAAAGGACAGTGAACCTGACAATTACCACTGTTACTAACCTTTATGATTACTTATACCGTAACGAAGAGTTATCACGAGATATGAGTGAGAAGTTGATGAGACAAGTATTTACAGGCGGGAGTACGCGGTACAAAAGCTTTCTCTACCATGTAAACAAGGATAAGCCATCCCTCCGGAATGTGCTGAAAGTGAAAGAGCCTCGTAAGAGGATCCAAACGCTGTCGAAAGAACAAGTGCAGCAAGTCTTTGCGGCAACCACCAATATACGAGACGCCTTCCTAATTCAACTCTTGTTCGAAACCGGGTTACGGATTGGAGAGGCGCTTTCTCTATTCTTGGAGGATTTCAAATTTGATCATGGACAGGGCCACCGCATTCGTTTAACGGATCGGGGAGAATTAGAGAATGGTGCAAAGCTCAAAACGGGGGAACGGGAGATTTTCGTGTCGCAAGCCCTGATGGATCTATACGATGACTATTTATACGAAATCATCGATGAACTCCCTGTAGCTACTAACTTCGTGTTTGTAAAGCTCCGTGGGGAGAACGTAGGAAAACCTATGACATACAGCGATGTAGAAGCCTTATTTAAGCGATTGCGAAAGAAAACAGATATTAGCGTCCACCCACATCTGTTTCGTCACACACACGCAACGATGTACTATCAAGAAACAAAGGATATTAAGGTTGTACAAGAACGATTGGGCCATTCACAGATTCAAACCACAATGAATTTGTATCTTCATCCTTCGGACGAAGATCTCCGTAAGGAGTGGGAAAAGGCACAAGATGCCTTTCATATACAACAACAGAATGGTGGGAAAGAATGAAATATATACAACAAGTTGAAACCGAGCAACTTGGGTTTCACGAGCGATTGCAGCACGAGCTGTCGAGTTATCTGGAGAAGAAAATGAAACATGATGGCTCCGTTACTATCAAAAGAGTAAAAAATATTGACCAGTTTCAGGAAACAGTAGAGAACTATACAAATAAAAATCGGAACCTCCATTTCCAGATTAACAGTCCCACGGTTAATCTGGAAATAAAATATGTATGGTACCACAAATTATTTAACGAAAGCTGGACATTGAACTCTGCTTTTAGCTCATATGTAACGAATTTACGTAAGATATCAGAGTTTCTTAACGAATTATATCCTAGTCTCTTCTCTCTTCTTGACCTGGATTTGGAGAAAACAGAACGTGAATGGATGTTTTGGCTAGAAAAGCAAGGAATTACTACACGAAAAATTATTAGAAATGTAAAATACGACAAATATACCCATAAATCAGGCATAGCAATTTTTTTTCGTACCGTTTATTCTAATCTCTTTACATTAACAGACACACGTGAAGAATGGGAAAAAGACCGTTGGGATGTACGTATACTTCATGAAAAATATGGAATTTCTTATAATAAAAGTAGGAGCCATTTTTATCTTAATTTCACTAATATTCCAGGAATGAAAATGCGAAAGGAAATTAAGCGATATTTTAAGCAATGCTTACTTAGTAAGAACCATTTCTCGTGGGGTACAGCAGCAAATTACTTACGGGTTTTGCCTCAGTTTCTATCATTTTTATTTTCATTGGAACCAACATGGGATGATTTAAAGCGATTGAAGCGTTCTTATATAGAACGCTATATCCAGTGGTTACACGAATACAGCAAAAATAAGGTAACTCAAAAAAACGCACACCCTGAACATTATGTAATGATATCATTAACTCGTTTGGGCAAGTTTCTTGAAGATATTCAGCGATATGAATACGACATTGCACCTGAAACACCTGTACGATTATTGATTTTTCCAGAAGATAAGCCGAAATTGAGAAAAAAATCAATTGATCAAATTGACTATATACCTGACTACGTATTAGAGCAACTCTTTACTCACCTCAATGATCTACATAGCGATGTTATACCGGTGATATGGATTGCTTTTAAAACAGGGTTGCGTATTTCAGACGTGTTAGGACTCACAAAAGATTGTCTTTTACAATTGAACGGCAAATATTCCATTGTAACAGATATTGAGAAAACGTATGTACAAGGGCATCGAATTCCCATTGATGAAGAACTAGCCAAGATTATTGCAGTTTTAATCTCACAGTCTAAAGCTAGAAGTACACAAGACAATAACCCGGAAGGGTACATTTTTACTCGTTATAAGGGGCCTAGGAAAGGAATGCCTTATTCTCAAAGTTGGGTTCGAGATCAGCTAAGGGTGCTAGCCTACAAGAAACACATTGTAGATGAGAATGGAGACATATTTCACTTTACACCACATCAATTCCGCCATACGTATGCCGTTAAACTGTTAAATGGTGGTGCTGATATTCTAACGGTACAGGAATTGTTAGCTCATGCCTCGCCTGAAATGACCTTACGGTATGCAAAACTGTTGGATGACACGAAGCGTAAGGCATTCGAATCAGTCATCAATCAAGGTGTGTTTAGCTTTGATCTGAACGGCGAAGTACAAGATATCCAAATTGGTGAAGATATCCCAGAGGACATCCTGCAAGCTCTTTGGCAAGATCATAAACTCAATGCGATGGATAACCCATATGGGACGTGTCATGCACGCTTGAAAGGCAATTGCCCGCATATGGAAGCCCCTCCTTGCCTCACGTGTAACGGAGGAAGTCCGTGTAAAGACCTAGCAATTGGTTTTTCTGAGTATGATGTACAAAAGTATGAATTGCATGTGAAGACGACATTGAAAGCCATTGAGGTTGCAAAACAGCGTGGGCGTGAGGATATGGCGGTAAAGCAAGAGAGAAACCTTCACCGATATGAGGGTATCTTACATAATATCCGCGAAGGCAATGTGATTTTTGGTAGACAAGAGCGTATGAACCGAAAGCGAGGTATACATAATTAATGGCTGAATATGACCGTAAAGAGCAACTAAAAGCGATTCACAAATCAAGGAAGGCCTCCACGCACCAAAAGGTCAACGTAGCTATTCAGCGGCTCGTGCGAGCCAATGAGGCTATTAATTTTAACAGTGTAGCGAGCGAAGCTGGTGTGGCGAAAGCTACACTATACAACAATCAGGAACTGCGTCAACGAATCGAGGCATTGCGGCAACAACAAGCGCAGGCTCCATCACCCAAGCAAATTAAGCGAGAGATGGATGATAACAACAAAGATGCCATTATTGCTTCCCTTAAACGAAAAAATAAGAAGTTAGAGGAAAAAAATAAAGAATTACGTGAGCAATTGAAAATTGCTTATGCAGAAGTTTATAAAAAAATTTAGGGAACATCGTTCCCTAAATTTTTCCACTAAAGGGCCAGATTGTGGAGTAATACCTTTAAAGAAAATTGGATTTATAGGTTAAAATTTAGAAGAGATTGTGAAATTCTGTACTTAAATTAACTGGCAGGATAATTAAATAAGCTTCGGAAAAAATACATCTTAAAAAAGGTGCAAAAAATGAAAAAAATAATCCTTTCAGTCTTACTTTTATTAATTTCAATCGGTACTGTTGAGAAAGTATCTGCTCGTTCATTACAATCAACTGAAGATACATTAGAAGTCGTTGAACACCCGGAATTATCAATAAAACAAGCGATTGAATTAGCATATCCTTCTGCTTTGGAATGGAATAAAAATGCTCAATTATTACAGGGAGTTAATATAGATAAAGATAAGCCCGGTAAGTCAATTGGGAGCAATGGTAAAAGAAAATACTGGAATATTGATTTTGGGGTGCCAGATACTAATAAAGTATTTTTAGTCACTATCTATGAGGGAAAAATTGTTCAAGCAAAGGATGTAACTAGGAAAGGTGATTCTCCTTATCCTAAAGAAGAGTTTATGAGGGTGGAAGATATTAACTACGACTCTCCTCAATTATTAAAAAAAGCATTAGAATTAGGTGATATTCATCCAGGTAAAAATTGGGCTAAAGGCTATAATTTTATAATTAGAAAAGACCCAGAGACAAAAATCCCCCTGATATTAGTAATAGGTTGGAATAGTGACCAGACAAAAATGAAAGCAGTGGGCTTTAATGCTTCAACAGGAGAGTATATTAAACCATAGTGTGTAATTTGTTGAACAAGAAGTAAAGGAGTGGTACATATTATTCATGACCAATATGTACCACTCCTTATTTTTTATGACTTTTTTTGATTTAGGTCTTGATAAAGCATTAGTGGACACTAGAAATGGTGAAAATGACTAAAATTATATAGATTTTTGGATACATAGATGATTTTTGACCGCACTCTTCTCGTTTTTTGATTTCAGAATGTCCTCTAACTAATATTAGTGGACATCAAATATATAAAAACCTGTTGTAAATTTATAATAAAGTTTGACCGTTTATAAAAAAGATTGATTAAAAGTCCTGTATTGATGCAGGATTTTTTTGTTCTGTAATTGGACCATATTTTGGAATAAGGAAGGGAATTGGATTGTTCATTTTGAAATAGTAAGTTATTCCAGAAAAGAGCAAGGTTGCTGTATAAAGATAGACCTACTAAATTTATAGAAATGGAGGAAGTCAATTGGAACAAATCACACAAAATATTTATTCACCGCCAAAACATATAGTTTCAGCAGCGACTATTGTAATCAATGAACAAAAAGAAATTCTATTGATCAAGGGACCTAGAAGAGGTTGGGAAATGCCAGGTGGACAAGTTGAAGAAGGAGAGTCTTTGAAAGATGCTGCAATAAGGGAAACTAAAGAGGAAACAGGTATTGATATTGAGGTTTTAAAATTTTGTGGAGTATTCCAAAATGTGAACCATTCAATATGTAATACGTTGTTCTTAGCTAAACCAGTTGGAGGCAAATTAACGACTACACCAGAAAGTTTGGAAGTAGGGTTCTATCCTATTGAGCAAGCTTTAGAAATGGTAACTTTTATGAATTTCAGACAAAGAATTGAATACAGTTTGGATGAAAACAAACAACCTTTTTATATAGAATTTTAAGAAACGATCTTCCATAGAAAGTTTAGAACAATTTATTGATGATTCAATGCAATATGGTACGCCATCAACGAATATCGTGTTATCTTCTTATGAAAAAAAATAATTGCTCCCTTTATTAGTGAAGAATAAAAATACTGGCATAATCAATTAACTATTGCTTACTCAATAATCCTTTAAAAATAGCCCTGATCTTTCTGCCTTGTATAAAAGAATCAGGGTCTCTAATCGTTTTTATCGTTTTGGGGTAACCCATTTTTCTTAGCTTGATGGGTATGTGGTGCTACCCCATTGCCATCAAGTTAAGAAATACACTCTCCTCCAAATCGAAAAAAATGAGCTAAATTCTCATAAATAACTGTATTATATCTTATACAATGAAATTCATTTTTAAAATTTTTAAAAAAAGATGTACATTTACATAATTCACCTTAACGGTAGCAAATCAGAAAAAAACGGAATCTACATAGATTCCGTTCTTTCTGGTAATTTCTTCGTGAATTGATATAAAGCAATTGCTCCTAAAATGACAAGTATACCTTCAGGAGCATCTAATAACACAGATTTCCATGTTCCTGAAATTAATAATTCATTACCTGTAGAAGATTTATAATATCCCTCTATACAACCGATAGTAAATTGAATTACAGATAAAAAGATAAATAATCCTAAACCAATTTGAATCCCTTTTTTATTTGTAAACATAGTTCCCTCCCCTTTCTAATAATGTTATATCAATATATATAAAATTATTATAAAAATTATTTAAATTTCTGTCAATGTGACTGGAGTAAAAGAAATTTTTAAATGTCCCGTTATTTTTCGTTTGGGTTACCACCACATCGCTATCAAGCTAAGGTTTTAATATACCCCCTAAATAAACTTTTTCTTTAATTAATGCGGTATGTGGTGATATTGTGCTATTTAGATATACAATTAGATATATTCTATTTATTTTAATTTTTTCTGTGATAATATTTGATATAAAACATATAATCTTTATATTTTTATATTAAATAAAAGGTGGGAATGATTAATGAAGAAACAGTCTCAATATATGTCTCATTTAATTATTGGCCTACTATCACTTTTAGCTATATTATTTTCGTTTTTTGGAAACTATAAAAGTACTATTTTTAAGTACTCATTTATATTTATATGTTTAATTAATATGATGATAAATTTCTTTTCTTATTATAAAAAAAGAAATAATTAGTTTTCTCTAAAAGAAAAAATACGCTATTCTTTCTGTAGAATCATAGGAAAGGATGGCGTTTTTAATATGAACTTATCGATTTCTGATGAACTAGAATTGTTTTCTAAAGAGTTACAACGATATATGTCACAGGATGCTTTAGAACAATTAGCTAAAAATGTAGGATTTGTTAAACGAAAAAGTAAATACCGCGCACAAGATTTAGTGGCCCTATGTACGGGCATGGGGTTGCACCCCACATTCTTAAGTTGATGGATGTGGGACGCTATCCCTTAAAGAGTGTTTTAGGTATAAAGGGAATTAATAATCATATAATGGCACAGAACGGTTTCTAACATGTTACCCCATATATTTTACGATGGGGGAGTGCTCTCTTTCATTTGCACACAATGAAGTTCTTAACATACAATATCAGATCAACATAAATATACCATTACTCGCATAAAGAGCTCTATAAATAGGGATAGGGCTCTATTATTTGCACACAAGGAACTTTTAAACATACTATATTGAGTCGGGGCTATTCCACAAACTCCTTTTCAGAGGGACAGGTTTTCCGCGATAGAGCTGCGCCATGTGAAAAGGAAAAGCATTGCTATTTATTTCATACTCATAGTATTTCAAGGGTACTTTATAGTGCTCTTTTTTTATTGATAAAATGGATATTTGAATAAGGTTATAAGATGTATATAGGCTTGATTATTTTAGGCGCTGCCGTGGTCGGCACAGCGTCTTATTTGTTGTTAAGGAAAGATAAGGAGGGGAAGAGATGAAAATTATTTTATTTAAATTATATTTTTGTAAAGATACTAGGGGGTGTGCTACCATGTATAATGTGGTTGAAACCGCAAAAGAGAACAATTAAAGTCCCTATCATTCTCTTCGATATTTGTTTGAAACGCTCCCCAATATCGATTTAAACAATTATGAGGAAAAATCTGTGTTGGATTTTCTTTTCATTGGTCTTAGTTGTGGGAGGAGCCCTAGTGTTGAGTTATAACTCTGAAATACTGACATATCTAGGAAGACCTATAGATTTCGGTTGATTATATGAAATGAAAAATCAAGTTGTTATCTTTTGGGTTCAGACTACCATTATTTAAACTATTATTCACACTAAAAGAAGTACAAGGAGGACGGTATATCAATCGCAATATATAGATATACCAAATTATAAATGATCATTAAGTTTAATAAAAAAGTAGTAGCATTAACAGCAGGATTAACGGTTTTAACTTCACCATTAGCATCATTTGCAGAGGAACAACAGGGGGGGAATAATATTAAGCCTGCGGAAGTTCAAGGACAAGGTAAGACGGATCAACTTAAAGTTTCAGAAGAACAGGCTTTACAAAGTATTGAAGAAAGTTTTAAAGATGTAGATGGAAGGGGTATCGGTAAAGAAGAAGTTACTGACAAGGTAAAACCTTCAGAAGAAGAAACAGGTAGACTAACACCACCTAAAAACAAGTTATCTAACCGTAGTTTAAGTGGTAAATATTTAAGTAGTGGCACTAGTACAATAAACGGTGTTCCATTTACAGAATGGATTGTCCCACCAGGAAACGATAATATCAGACCTCAAAACCGGATGGAACCGAAGTACATTACAATTCATGAAACTGATAATACTAGTGTTGGAGCAGGAGCAAAAAGCCATGCTAAATACCTATATAACCAAGCAGTAGGGGATACAAACCGAGTAGCATCATGGCACTTTACAGTAGACGATAAAGAGATTTATCAACATATTCCTATCAATGAAAACGCATGGCATGCCGGTGATGGTAATGGTTCAGGTAACCGAGAGTCTATTGCAATTGAAATCGCAGTTAACCAAGATGGTAACTACGATAGAGCATTAGAAAACGCTAAGAAATTAGTAGCATATTTAATGAAAGAAACTGGTATTACAGTAGATAACGTAGTAAAACATCAAAAATGGAGCGGTAAGCATTGCCCAGACAATATTATTAATAGAGGACTTTGGAGTTCATTCTTAGAAGGTTCTCAATGGTATTATGATACTAATTATAAACCTCAAGACGATATTACAGGTGGTTGGTATGAATCTAGTATTCGTGAGTTAAATAAAAGGGATATTATGCAAGGTGAAGGAGACGGAGTATTCTCACCTAACAGAGAGGTAACAAGAGCAGAATTTGCTCAATTAATCTCTAAATCTCTAAACCTACCAAGTGGAGATGCTACATTTAAAGACTTAGATGATGCACATCCATCTTTACGAGACGGCATTCGACGTGTAGCAAGTGCAGGAATCATTCAAGGTAGAGGTGACGGTTACTTTGATCCTAATGCACCGATTACAAGAGAAGAATCAGCAATCATTGTAAACAAGGCTTTACAAACTAAAGACTTATGGGGACCAGTTGCAAAACTACCATTCTCAGACTTAGACCAAATTAACTATAAAGAAGACGTTCAAAGACTATATGGTTTAGGTATTATAAAAGGTAAAGGTAATAACGTATTCGACCCTAAGGATACAACAACTCGTGGTGAGACAGCAAAAATGATTTTAGGTATGCTTCAAGTAATTGAAACTGGTAGTATTCAAAATGTAATTGGAACGGCTCAAATCAATGGTATTGGGGTAAATATTCGAAGCGGAGCAGGTACAAACTACTCTATTGTTAGAAATGCAAGTAAAGGCGAAAAAGTTACAGTATATGAAGAAAAGAACGGTTGGCTAAGAATTGGAACAGGTCAGTGGGTTTATTATGACTCTAGTTATATCAACTATAACAGATGATATAAAAGTAATTTCTCTTCTGAACAGAAAAACTAATATAACTGATGGCATAGGGAACTTTGTATAAAGTTCCCCAATTAATGTTTAAAAATCAACAATAAAATTTAACGAATTCCCCGAAAGAATTCTCCTTCCTCAAGCGTGTGAAGGGCGTAGCCCAACGGTAGGTGGGAGATGAATTTCGGTTTGGCGTAGCAA
>NZ_JBIWHY010000032.1:0-36417 GCF_044764345.1 Bacillus sp. NPDC094106
GTACAGACAAAACAAACGTATCTACGGATTGCGTAAGCAAGAAGTAGTAGAAGGTGTGTTCCCACCCTCATCCGTTAGGATGTGTTGCTTATGTAAATAGAATCTATATCTTACTATCTAATGAGATAGTGAAGAAAAGGCAAACCCTTTCCTTCTTACTAAGATATATATTCTATGGTCAATAAGAAACCCCCACTTCAAGCTTTGCTAAGTGGGGGAGGTTCATATACCTATAAAGAGTAATTGTAGTGTGAATGATTGTCATTTTCAAAATCTATAATAAATGTATATACAAAAACAGGTATAGAGAAACTATAAAATGAAAATGGAGATGTTTGAGCTATGATTATTGTTGTAACAGGTCATCGACCAAAGAAATTAGGTAATATCTATGATATTTATCATCCAATGTATGTTTCTATCGGAAGAGAAATGCGAGAATTCATTTTAAACCAAATTGAACTGTTAGAAGAAGGCGAAATCTTACGTTTAGTAACTGGTATGGCTTTAGGGATTGACACAGTTTTTGCTTTAGTCGCTTTAAAGCTAAAAGAAAAGTTCCCTAAAAAAATTATTTTACATTGTGCCCTTCCTTGTGCAGGTCAAGAAGAGCAATGGTCTAAACCCGACCAAGAAAGATATGACCAAATATTAGGCAAAGCTGATGAAATCGTTATGGTTTCAAAAGAAAAATACAAAGGTAAAAAAACAATGTTTGACAGAGACGAATATATGGTGGATATGTTAGCAGTTGAACGAGGACATTTACTTGCTGTTTGGAACGGAATTCCGAATGGCGGTACTTACCATACAATGGAATATGCCCAAAAAAAAGGTGCAACAATCCATACAATTAGCCCAAATCAACACGTGCAATGAGTCCAAGATTAATTGGTCTCATTTTTCTATGAATTAGCTTATATGAGAAAAGGATGGATTTAAATGACCTATGAAGTGATTCATTATTGTCATATATTGCCTACTTTACACACTATTGAATCAGGACTTACCTTAGAAGATGCTCAAGATAAAGCAAAAGAATTAGCAATAAAACAAAAGTACAGTAAACATGCAATGGATTGCTGTAAGTTCTTTGTTCAACCCGAAACAGAATAATATGATACATAAAGGATTGAAATAGAATGAATAAGAAAAAATTAACGTATATCTCGATTGTCCAGAAGGATTTAAAATTGCAAGAAATATGGAAGAAGCGATTCATTATCTAAAAAACTATGATGTTCAAATTCTTTCCCTTGACCATGATTTAGGAGAAGATGCCCATGGTAAATTACTTCCTACTGGATATGATTTCGTAAAATATTTCTGCTTACATAATCTATTTGCTGAGAAAATTTATATCCACACCGATAATCCACCAGGTCGTCAGGATATGTTTGAAACTCTGAAAGGTGCTCAAAGAAGAGGGATTATTTCGGAAGATATTAAAATATATCATTACTCAATTACAGTAAATAGGTATTCTGGCTAATAAAACGCACTCGAAATAAGATTCAATAATAATGTACTTAATTTCTTATTATGATATAGCAGATATTTATTTAAGAGAGGATGAACATTACTATGGCAAAACCAAAAATGATAAAAGGAACTGTTGGAGATAAGACAGTTGAATATAAAGAAATGACTATAAAGGAATCTTTCGTGGTATTTATTACCACATTAGTAGGGATTTCTATCCCTACTGCTATCTTCTCCTTTTTCTTTGTAAAAATTACAACATTAAACATATATGTATCAACATTTATTGGATTAATTATGACTATTTTGTTAGTTTTTGCATTCGGATGGCATAAACCTGCTTATGCAAATGGAAAGAAATCAGAAGAAGATGCTGAAGACTAAGGGATGTATCTATGAGGGTACATCTCTTTTATTATTCAAATAAATAATAAATCATAAAGTTGATTCATTTTTATGTTTACATTTTAGTTACATTTCTCTGCGAAAATATATTTGTTTGATATAATATAGGGATATCCATATAAAAGGAGGCTATATTTTGTCTAATAAAAAACGGACTACGCAGAAACAAAATAGCAAATCACGAAATACTCAAGTTCAAGAAACATCTAATTCCGTTTCTGCACAAATTAATAACAACGAAACAAAAAATAATAATGAATTCTTTAAGATTATAAGTCAAGCAACGATTATTGTATTGGTGTTAACAGCACTTACTTATTCCTTTGCAGCCTTGTTTAAATCGGGATATCATCATTATTATCAATTAGATGATTATTCATTGTTAACGATTGACACAAGTGATTTGGTACATTTCTTCTTAGTTTCATTTCCTTATCTATTACCACTAACTGTAGCCTATATTGCTGTTAGATACACGTTTTTAGCACCTGAATTTTTCCTTAGAAAAGGTGGAGTGAAAAGTATAACAATTGCTTTTATTATCATTCTTTTCTTTGTACCCATCTTTATTTCTTGGATTTTTAACATAGACAAATTCGATGGAAGATATATATTGGCATGGGCATTTGTTACAAATTGCATAGTTTTTTATCAGTTCTTCCCACCTAAAGTCCAATCTATATTACAGTTTCTTTTAACACCATTGAAACCTTACAGTGTCTTTTTCATTCTTAGCACTTTTATATTTTTAGGAATTGGCTCATTTAGATTAGGAGTTGATACTGCTAAAAACCAAAGAGAATATTCAATTGTTACTCAAGATAAAGAAGAGCTTATTGTAATTAGTAACAGAGGCAATAGTTTAATTACCGCTCCATTCGATAAGGATACAAGTACAATAGAATCAACATTCACTGTTATTCCCATGAAAAACCAATTAACTTTAAAATCAATAAAACTTCCTAAGTCTCTTGAAGTTTCCAATGAATCTACAAAAGAAGATAAAGAGCAATAAGCAAAAGCACCCATAATAGGTGCTTTTTTATATAACTTCTTCCCTTTTTATACGGATATAATCTTATATGTATTCCCATCAATAATTAGTCCATTCAATTGGCCATCAAAAACAGCTCCCCCATCAATACCAATCTTCGTTTCACATGGCGAAGTCCATATATTATCTGACCTATCTTCATTCAATAGCCTTGTAATTGTATGTCCAAAAACAATTGTCTTTCCAGTTTCGTTTTTACCGTAATGAAATGGTTTTCGAATCCAACTGAAATCTCTTTCAGAAGTATTCTTCCAATTAGATAATGCAAGATTCACACCTGCATGAACAAAAATAAAATGTTCGGATTCATAAAAGTATGGCATATCCTTAATAAATTGAATCACTTCAGGATATCTTTCTTTCATTTGATTAGCAAGATATTCTGGAGTATATGTAACAGATGCTTTTTCTCCTAAAAATGAATCTATGGTTTTATTACCACCTTGACTTAAGTAAAACTCTCCTTCGTTTATTGGGTCTTCTATAAAACTCAAAAATAATTCTTCATGATTTCCTTTTAAGAATACTCCATTATATTCTCTTTTTAAAGAAATAGCTTTTAAGATTGTTGATTTCACATCTTCTCCCCTATCCACTAAATCTCCTAACTGAATAAATTGATATTCCTTATGATTCCATTTCTTTAATAATGCAGTGAAATGTAAAAAACATCCATGAACATCTCCTACTACAAACAATCTCTCCAAGTCTTTTTTACTTTGGGTTATCTTCATAACTTTTAACTCGGTCATTAATACATCTCCTATCTGCATTTTCATTGAAACCAAAATTATTTCATCATTTCATTTATAGCTCGCACAAATGCAAATTCATCACAATCATATAGACCAGATGAATTAATGTTGTTGTATTCAACAACTCGAAAACCTTCTTTTGTTTCTGCAACATCAATTACAAATGCCTTTGCCAATGGAAATTGATGAATCATTCTCATCGTATAAGAAATTAATTCATCAGATGGTTTGGACGAAGTATTGAAAACACCATTTACTTTATAACAAGAACTTGTCACTATTTTTTGATTTACAACAAAAAAGCGATATTCTGCTTTTAGTTCTTGTATAGATGAAATCATTAATTTTTGTCCAATATAAGGACTATTATTAACACGTTCTCTCTCTTGCCATAATAAAAAATCCTCTCTCGTCACTGCCATACCTGTGAACAACTTTGTATTTCCTGTTGGACGAATGAAAAATTTATCCGCTATTGGCTTAAGAGCCCATAAGTCCCCTATGAAAAAATCATGATTTAAAAGTTCCTTGCCTAATACCTCTCGAAACACCTCAAATTCAAATTGGTCATTCATAAAAGAACCAGGTTTCAAATTCATTTCCTTTGCTATATTTGCGAAAGTTTTAGAGCCATATATCATTACCCGTTCGTTTAAAATAAACTCCTTTAGTATCTTATCAGAGTCATCTCGTGGTATTTTACTCGACTTGTCAATCACTGTTAGTGAATTGTCTTCATTTACTCTTACAATCAAATACTCAATAAAACATTTTTCTAATGCGTTTATAATTCGAATCGTATTAGGATTATAATTGAGGAATTCTTGTACTAACCATTTCATTTCTTATACTCCTTTTTTGTAACATGTTTAAAATGCAGAAGAGATGTTATCATCCCTTCCACACTATATGATTAAGCTGAAAATCTTACTGTTTCTAATTCATTAATTCTAAGAGCATGTAAATAGCCACCAAAAACCGCTCCACCATCAATCCCAATTTTTGTTTCGCATGGTGAAACCCATATATTACAATCATCATTTTTATGTAAAAACGGGGTAGGTGTATGACCAAAGATAATTATTTTTCCTGTTATGTTCTTTCTCTTATGAAAAGGTTCTCGAATCCATAAGAAATCGTCTTCTCCTGATTCTCTCCAATCTTTTAGTATTAAGTTAACACCTGCATGTACAAAAATATGACTGTCTGTTTCATGATAAAGAGGGAGATTTCTAAGAAACTCTACTTCTCTTGCAAACTCTCTTTTTATATACTCTGCAACTTCTGTCAGATTTCTAAATTCAAATTCTGGTAAAAATGTTGAAAGAGTTTCTCTTCCTCCATTTCTGAAATAGGATTCCGCATATGAATGAGGCATGTCTAACCACTGTAAAAACATAGCTTCGTGGTTCCCTTTCAAAATGATAGCTCCGTACTCTTCTTGTAACTTCATTGCAGATAAAATACATCCTAAGCTCTCAGCTCCTCTATCAATTAAATCCCCTAATAAAATGAGTTGTTCTGTTTCTTTATTCCAATGTTCAAGTACTTTATCTAATTTCTCTTTACATCCATGAACATCGCCCACTACAAAGATGTCTTTCTTCATTTCTATCACTCCTTTTACGTTTTTACATAGTAATTCTTTTCTTTATAAATTACTCAATTTTAGTTGCTAAATTTATTTCGATATTCTTGAAACACTTTTTCGAAATATGTAAGGCTTTCATCTGCATTTTTCAAATATTTTGATTGCCATCGAAGTTCTCCCATATATTCATTCCAAAAACGCTCATCTGACTTTGTTGCTCGGTTTTCAACAAATTCCTTTTCCAAATAGATTAATTTACTGATTGTTGTTCTATATAACGCTTGTGCCTTTAACTTTTTCATAATTTTCATTGTGATATCTCCTTTTTATAAAAAAGAAAGAGAGATAGGTCATCTCTCATCTTAATAATTTACTCGACAATTTTTCTTACCTACTATTTCTTGCATTTGTGTAATCATCGTCAAATTAAAGTGCGTTAGATTAACTTTGTATGTTTTTCCACCAAAGATAAAATAAACAGGGACTGTGCAGTCTTCAGATTCGTAGGTTTTCAAATAATCTCGTACTTTTACAAATTGCTGTCTTGCAGTATTTACATTATGAGAGCCTAACAGTACAATCTCTTTTGGGTTTCCATCATTGCCAACATCATGAATATCAATGACTCGCTTTACCACAATTTGTGTTCCACGGTCATCTTCTTTAAATTTACCTTCAATCGCAATGATACTACCTTCATGCAACAAACCTGCACTTTGCTCTAATACGTTAGAGAATGCAACACACTTAATCTCCCCTGTTGTATCTTCTAATTTAAATACATTAAGAGGCTTATTGTCTTTTTTCGTGTAGTACGTTTCAATTTCCGTAATAATACCTGCAACACGAATAGATTTTTTATAAGAACGAACTCTATCTGCTTCATCTTTTTCATCTGTATCTTGTAAGAACCCAATCTCACAAAATTCTTCTTCAGCTAACAATGTTTCATACGAATCAAGAGGATGTGCTGAAATATAAAACCCTGCAAACTCTTTTTCCTTTTCCAATTTAAAATCAATATTAAACTCTGTTAATGTAGGAGTTAATACCTCTCTGATTTTATCTTGGCTTAATAACGGAATATCAAAGATAGACAATTGTCCTGATTGATAGTCTTTTCGTTCTTGTGAAGCTACCAATAGTAAAGCATCTAACATCATTAATTTCGAATTACGTGTACCTTCAAAGCTATCGACTGCACCTGAGAAGATTAATGCCTCTAATACTCTTCTATCCACTTTTTGATATTTTGCCATTCGAACCGCACAATCTTGGAAATTACGGAAGTCTCCTCTTGTATCTCTTTCCTCAATTAAACGAATTGATATTTTACCCATATTTCGAATACCTTGTAAGCCAAATCGAATAGAATTCCCTTCAACCGTAAATACTTCTCTTGATTTATTTACATCTGGTGGTAAGACATCAATCTTTTGTCGTTTACTCACAGCCATGTATGCTTTGATTTTATCTGACATTGTGATAAATGAATTTAAAGTAGCACACATATATTCTGTTGGATAGTAATACGCTAAGAAACCTGTTTTAATCGCAATATTCGCATAACCTGTTGCGTGAGATTTATTGAATGCGTAACGTCCAAATTTCTTCATTCGTTCCCATAAGGCAATTGCAATATGTTCATCAATTCCATTTGCAACACAACCTGTAATTCCTTTTTCCTCTGAACCGTGTACAAAGTATTCACCATACTCATTTAAAAGGGCTTCTACTTTCTTTGCCATCCCTTTTCGAATGGTATCTGATTGTCCTCGTGTAAAGTTTGCTAATTCACGAACGATAAACATACATTGCTCTTGATATACGATGATGTTGTAAGTCGTTTCTAAAATAGGTTGCAACTGAGGAACATCATATTCAATTACTTCAGGCTTTAACATGTTTTTAATGTAATTCGGAATTTCATCTAAAGGACCTGGGCGGTACAACGAAATCCCTGCAATTAAACGTTCAAACAATTGTTTCCCCATTTCAGCATCTAATGTATGTGCATCTTGGAATAACTCCATCATGAAGTTTGTCATTCCTGCACTCTCTAATTGGAATACCCCTGCCGTATTACCTTTTGCAATGTATTCATAGACTCGTATATCATCGAGTGGAATACTTTCAAGTGTAATGGATTCTAACCCTAACTCTTTTCGTTTCTTATTAATATCAATAAAGGCTCGTCCCATAACACCCATTGTACGAAGACCTAAGAAGTCCATTTTTAGCAAGCCCATCTCTTCACATTCATCTTTGTTATACTGAGTTGTATGCTCATAGGCTCCTGTATCTGTGTTCTCTAATAGAACCTGAGGAATATGGTCTGTTACGGCACTTGGGGCGATTATGACACCGCAAGCATGTTGTGATACGTTACGAGGTAAACCTTCAATACGAAGAGCAATATCAACAATTTCTTTTACCTCTGCATCAGAATGATACATATTATAGAATTCTGGACTCTCATTCAATGCTTTGTTTAATGTCATACCTGGTTTTTCAGGGATGGCATTTGCAATCATATTTCCTAATGGTTTATCTAATACACGAGCTACATCTCTAACAGATACTTTTGCGGCCAATGTACCAAATGTAATAATTCGAGAAACTGCTTCTTCTCCATATAATTCTTTCACATAATCAATTACTTCTTCACGTCTTGTATCCTCGAAATCAATATCAATATCTGGCATTGAAATTCGGTCAGGGTTTAAGAATCGTTCAAAAATAAGTCCATATGGAATTGGGTCAATATCCGTAATATCTAAAGCATATGCAACTAAAGAACCACAAGCAGAACCACGACCAGGTCCTACTAAAATACCTCTCTCTTTTGCAAATCGAATAAAGTCCCATACAATAACGAAATAACCTGGGAACCCCATAGTTTTAATTGTTTCAATCTCAAAGGCTAATCGTTCTCGATATTCTTTACTTTTAAATTCTTTCTGCCCTTTAAATCGTTTCGCAAATCCTTCCCATGCTAAATGTTCAAAGTAATCTGCTTGCGATTCGAATCCTTCTGGTAGAGGGAATTCAGGTAGATAGATTTCTCCAAGTTGAATGTCAATGTTGATTCTTTCTGCAAGGTCAAGTGTATTATCAAGTAGCTCTGGCATATCCCAAAACAAATCTTCCATTTCTTCAGATGTGTGAATGTGATAACCACTCCCTGGAAAGACCATACGATTTGGGTCATCCATTGTTGTTTTCGTTCCAATACATAACAGGATTTCATGTACAGAAGCGTCCTCAATTTCTGTATAATGGCTATCTGAAGTCGCAATTGCTTTTAAACCAAATTCTTCAGCCAATTGAAGCAACGCAGGATTTACAACTTCTTCCTCTTCACAACCATGTCTTTGGATTTCAATGTAGTAATTTTCCTTACCAAAAATATCAATCATTTTTTGTACCGTTTTACGAGCTAAATCCATATCTCCATTAATAATAGCTTGAGGGACAAGCCCCCCTAAACATGAGCTTGTTGAAACAACACCTTCACTATATTTCTCTAACCATTCAAGTTTGATATGTGGTTTATAATATTTATTCTCAAATCCCATACTCGTCAATTTAACAAGGTTACGATAACCCTTTTCATTAATAGCAAGTAATAACTGATGTTTACCTTCCTTTTTACCATCTAATGTTTCAATATATGCTTCAAAACCTAATATTGGTTTTTTATTTGATTTTTTCATTTTTTTATAGAACTCTAATGTCCCATACATAACACCGTGGTCTGTAATCGCACTTGCCCACTCGGTCTTTGCAACCATTTCTGAAATCTTTGTTGCACCATCAAGCAATGAATATCCAGTGTGTCCATGTAGACTGACATAACGCACAACATGTAACATGTTTCCATCTACAACTGCTCTAAACATTTTTCTTCGCTCGAATAAATTTCGATTATTCTTTTCAAATTTATTTAGAGGCAATGTACAGATAAGTTCAAATTTATTATCTTCATTCTTTTTTACTGCAACTTTATCTCCTTCAAGATGCAATTCAACAATAGTTCCTTTTTCAATGTTCAAATTAGGGAATACAACTTGCACATTACTCTCTCCTTCCAAAACACCCGTTGACTATAGTTAATTTAAATTTATTTTACATTAACTATAGTCAAAAAGTAAAGAGGGAAGGAATAATTCATTCACAATACTAAAAAAGAGCCGATGGATAATATCCAAACGACTCTTCTCATTAGTGTGTAATTTCTCTTTTCAAAACCCTTGTTAATTCCATGTTTATATTTGATGGGTCACATGAAATAACAGATTTTTGATACATATCATTATATACCTGAATTGTTTTCTCTCTATGTTCTTTGCTTCCAAAACAAATAGAAACAACTTTTATGCCATGTTTTCTTGCTTCTTTTACAGCATCTTTCACATCAGCTCTGCCTAATTCTTCTGATGGATAAGAAGAAGGTAGGCCGTCAGAAAGAACAATCAATAAACGATTTTTTTCAGGACGCTTTAATAATTCTTTTACAGCAACTCGAATAGAGAAACCATCTTTATTCATTCCATCAGCAGGAAAATAAGAATTCCATGATTCATTATATTTACTATCATTAGAAAACTCACTAATTGTAGTATGTACAACACGTTTTCCACTGGATTGAAATGACGTGGTTTTGAATGGTATAAAACCTTTAATACCTTCCTCGATTACTGCACAAGCTTTTTGAGCGCAAGATACTTTATTGCTTTGAGCATCTACTCTTCCAGTCATAGAACCTGAACCATCAACTAACATATATGCTACATAATCTGTTGTTTGAGGTTGTCCTTTCTTTAAAAAGACATTATAATTTTTTGTTCCAATTTTCCATAGTGTAGATGTATCAAGCAATCCCTTTTTTCTATGTCTTGAATCAAACACTTTTTTATTCCTAAATATCGCTTCTACTTCTTTTCGAAATCTTTTGCCTTCCCTTTTAATATCTTCTGTTAATTCCCTACTTCTTTTCATAACTGGAGATATAGTCAGTTCTGGTTTGGAATTTCGATACTTTTTATCTTCATACGCTCCTTTTATATCATCTAAATCCTCTTTTGTTATTCCTTTATCTGCTTCAGCTTTTTTCTTTTCTTCATTCTTTTGCTTATCTTCCTCTTTTTTTGCATTTTTCAAAGCCATTTCAGCATCTTTCATTGCTTCTTTTCGAACACTATTAATAATATTCTCTACAAGACTATCATTCGTAGTTGAATCAGACTGAGAATCTTTTGACTCAACTTCACTTGAATCTTCTGTAGACGCACCCTTATTATCTTCATTTTTTTCTACAGATTCTTCTTTTGTTTCTTGTTGAGATGTCTCTCCTTTAGAAGCATCGTCTTCTTCTATAGACTCATTGTTATTTTTGCCTGTTGAAGCAGTTTTATTTGATTCATCTTGCGTTCCTTGTTCGTTTTTCTCTCCTTTTACATCAGTCGAGTTACCATTTCCATTCTCCTTATTTTGTTCCTCATCTTGAGAAGCTTCATTTTTCTCTTCAGGTGTAAAATGCACAGAGACTGCAATCCCTGGATTCTCAGATGGATTCGTATCTGGATTTTCACAAGTATATTCAATATAATGTGGCATCGCATCTAAGTTCTCTTGAGTATTTTTATTTTTCAATAATTCAGCAAGATAAGGAGCGATAGTCTCAATGATTCTCATACATCTATTGGCACAACCTTGTGCAGTCGATTCATTGATTCCTTTAATAGCCATTACTTTTATCTTGTTCAATTCTTCTTCCATTCTTGTATTTGCATAATACTCTTCAAAGTCTTTAGGAAAAATACCTGTTACACAATAACTTGTTATAGAGTATAAAAAATCTTGTAGTTCATCTTCCTTTTTTATTGGCTGTTCTTTCCAAAGAGTAGCATTTAAGAATTGGATATGTTTTTTATATCCTTTTTTTCTATTACATAAACGCTTCTCAATACGCCCATCTTCTACAGAATTCAGTACATGTTGTGCAATTTTCTCGCCATGTTTTTCATGAATCTGAAAATGCTCTTTTAGATATTCTGCAACCTCTTTTAAGAATATTTTAAGCACACAAAAGTCTGAAGACTTAATGTGTTCTGCTTCATGACCTGTTAATGCTTTCAACACTGAAAATATTTCTTCATATGTAAATCCCTTTTTAACAAATACTTCAGGAAGACCAACAACAATCTTTTTCCCATCCGTATAACTACTACCACCAACATTCAAACTAAATGGAATATCTGTTCTTCTTAATAAATTAAAAATAACCATACTTAGTTGATTATAAATAGATTTCCTGTTAAAATAATCTATGATGTTTTTTATTTTTTCATGATTTTGTTTCATGCTGAAAAACATCTCCTTTTTAATAATTTTTTGAATACCTGTTTGAAAACGGAGTGACGGAAAACACTCCGTTTTCTTTTGTATTTATGCAAGTTCATTGTCAATAATATTAAGAACATATTGTCGATAATCTTCATCATCAATTCGATTTGCTACGTTATCAATAATACCTTCTTTCAATCCTAAATCTTCAGCTACTTCCAATGCAGATATAAAACCACGAATTGTTAAACAATTTCTTGATAGTTGACCATTTTCCACCATATCAAAGATGCTTTTATAGATATTATCTGCATCTTGAATATCACTTAACTTTGCAGATGGAACACGTACTCGCAAAGTGTCTATAATACTTGCGTTTGATGGAAACAAGATTGGTGTGAATCGGTCCATTGTTGCCTCGTTTAACGGATTTGTACCCACGTAATCTTTATTCATTGTTAGTATTACACCAAAGTTTTCGCCTGCTTCTACCCAACCATATCCAGGTACTTCCATTGCTCTACGGTCATCAACTGCTGAATGAATTTGTACTAACACAGATGGGTCAACGGTATTTACCTCATCTAAATTCACAAAAGCCCCAATTTCCATTGCTTCTACAAATGCTTCTTTATCAAATATGACTTTTGAATAAGTTTTGCCATCTTCTGTAGTACCTTGTTCGAAAGATTTAGAACCAAGCAAATCCATCTTATCAAATTGGCTATTTAAAGACATTTCATATAATGGTCTTTGATAAATCCAAGCTAAAGTTCGAACAAAAACGTTTTTTCCTGTCCCCTTCTCGCCTTCTAAGCGTAAATGCTTTCCTTTATTTAAATACACAACTGATTTTTTTACCGCTTTAAATGTATCTTTAAAAAGAGTCTCTGGTTTTGTTGGAATTCGATGCTCCACATCTTCTGCATATGTTCTATATGTATTAAATACATGAATAATATGTTTCTCAGAAACATTATTACTTAGAAGATATGCTTCGATTTCATCTAAATCTTCTTTTTCAATTCCAATATTCTGAATCACTCTCTCTTTTATATCTTGTAGTGTATCCTCATTCTTTGTTACAACTACTTGATTCAAGATAGACTCATCAATTTCAAAAGACACTGTATACGTAGCTGTTGTAACATCTACAACTTTTCCAACTACCTCATCCAACTTTTGCAACCCTTTGGTTAAATCTTGGATTGATTCATCATTATCATTCATATTCACTTCACCTGCGGGCTCTCCGTTGAACAATGTAATGATTTTATCGTCATTTTTCTTGAAGGAAACTAATGTTGTATTACTTTCTTGGAAAGATTTCAACACTTTTGATTTTCCAGTATATTTTTGAAGGCTTCCTTTTACACTTACTTTATGCCCCAACGCTTTAGTAGAATGACTCATATCTACAGCTCCTTCTTCGTTCTCCTCGTCAATCATCACACCTACAGTCAATCCGATTCTACGCATTGAAGCATTCAAATCAACAAATGGATGTAATTGTACAGTACCTTCTATGCTCTCATTAGTCATTTTAGCATGTAATTCTTCATTTGATACACATCCTCTTCCTGCATATCCTTTTCCTAATACATATCCCAATTTATTCCCTCTTGAATCTACACATTTTATAGCAAGTTTACTTCTTGGATGATTAGGGTCTTTTACCAATTGCACCTTTGCCCCTCTTCTAACGTCATTCAAATTCTGTGCTCCTGCTACTGTCACTACTAACTTTTTCATACTAATTCTCTCCTTTTTATACAATTTACAAAAATACCTGTTTCCTATAATCTCTTTATTATAGTAAGATTGAACTTTTTTTACTAAAAATCAAAGTTATTTTTAGTTAAGTTACAAAAGAGAAAGGTAGGAATGTTACCCTACCTTTCTCTCCAAATATTCATTGCCTAACATTGTTTTCTTTTCTTCTATAATTCCTAAACGAGTCATTTTTCCTAATTCTTCACTAATCTCCACAATAGCAACAACACGTCCTGCTTTTTCGTTAATAGAATCATGGATTTTTGCAAGCTTACCCATTTTTATAGGTAAAAATTCTTTTAAGATATGACTCAAATCATTCTTCTCCATATCCTCAATAAACATTTGAAACTCATCAAACGGGTCGAGCATATGTGGTGACTTTGTAAACGTTGTTCTAAATCGCACAGCAAATGTTTTCGGTAATGTTGCAGAAGATACAAAACAATGTCCTGACGGTAATTCTGGCAAACGTTTCATTTCATCTTCTGTTAAATTCGTTTCTTTCCGAACCATTTCCATGTCATCTGCTGTATTTAAACGGTAAATAAACTTCGTATTTAATTGTGCTACAATTGTAGGGTCTAATGCATCTGGTTTCTGCGTACAGAAAATTTCAAACACACCGTATTTACGAGCTTCCTGTGAAATCTTCTTTAATACCTTTTTTGTTGGTGTAGAATGTCGTGGTGCAAAGTTATGTGCTTCATCTACGATAACAAAAAACATTGGGAAGAATTCTGGTTTATCTCCACCATGCTCTTGATAATCTTGATAATCTTGATAATCTCTACGCTTTTTATAGAGTTTTCGTAGAATGTAAGAAGCAATCATTTGTTGTCTCAACATATCTCCTCGAATAACTGCAATTTTACCTTGTTTCATCACAGATTCCACACCATCTACATCACCTACAAAAATATTAGTAGATTCTAAAGCATCCAATTTCCAAGACAATGCTTGTAAGGTTTTGCTTCCAGAAACCCTATTTTTATTTCTCTCATAAAGTAATGCTTGTTCATCGCTTAAATCATCTTCAGGAGAATTCTGATTTCCAAATCTCCCTTTTGGTTTAGGGTTCTCATGCACTTCAAAAGCTACTTTTAAATTAATAATTTGATTCTTTAAATGTGCTAACGTATCTCCTTTTTCATATAGAACTTCTAATGCTCCACGTTGCGGTTCTGTTAATTCTCCCACGAAATCAAATAAATTCATGAGTTCATCTAATTTTAATTCATGAAAATTAATCCCTACATCTTTTCCAATATAAAAGATTTTATTTCTATCTTGAAAATCATAAACAAGATTTTCGTCTAATCCATCCATAGGCTCTACAAAATTCATTTCGTTATGAGGGTCAAATGCTACACCAGGAATACGAATTTTTTGAATCTCCTCTTCAAGCACTCGTAATCCAAATGTCTTACCAGAACCAGATGTTCCGAATACACCAATATGAGGATACTCTCGGAATTTACGATAGTTCAATACAAATGGTACCCCCTCTTGATGAACTGCTTCACCATTTCTCCACAAAGGGGCAATGTTAGTTAATTCTTGCGGTAGATTTGATTGTAATTCTTCCGTACCTAAAATAACACCTAATGTTAAAGCATCTGAAGGTTTCGCATGAATTAATATTTTCTTCATTTCTTCAAATGTTGTATCTCGTACAATTACATTTGGAGTAACTGGCTTTGTTAGTGTCTTTAAAACTTTCGCCCTTGCTATATGAGTCTTTCTATCCATTACAATCTGTTTCGATAATCCTTTTATAATATCCAATGCAAATCCCTCTGGCATGATAGACTCTGCTAAAAATGGAACCGTAGTCGTATGTAAGACTTCAATGGGCAAATCTCCATGTAGTTCATCATCAATCATTAAATATTCATTTTGAATAAATGGCTTATCTTGTGAAACTATATAAATTTCTCGCACTGTTGTTTTTCCAATAACATACCCTCTATTACTCATTTCGTCATTCTCCTTTTCTATGATTTTATGTAATTCACGTATATTAGACTTTCTTTATCATCGTGACATTTGCTATATCAAATCCATTTTCCATAGAAATATGATAACTAACACTTTCATATCCTTGGTTTTCATATTCTTCAATTTTAGCCTGTGCTTTTTCAAAAACTGCTTCCAGACCAAGTGTATATTTTATAATTATAGATGTAGTGCATTTCACAAACTTACACCTCGAATTTGTTTTTCTTATTAACTCATTTTCTCTACCTTTGTCGTTCCGTTTTCATCTAATTCCATACGAAATACGCTATCAGACACAAGAGGCATATATACATCCTCATGTGAGACAAGAAATGTTTGTCTTCCTGTATAATCTACTAATTCTCTTATAAGATGAGCTGTATTCTCTGATGGTTCTTTTGAAACGTATTTCGTAGGTTCATCTAAGAAAAATCCTGCTTTATTATTATCCCCTACAAGTAAATTTATGGCCGCAAAAGTGGATAACGATACAATATCCGCTCTTCCACCACCATCTTCTTGAGCAGGGTCAGTTTCAACTACCTCATTTGGATACTGTGCTTTTACTAATACATCTGCAACTGGCACACCACGGGCACTATCTAATTGAATATCTACAGAAAGGTTGTCACCCATAACCATTTGTAATGATGATGTTGCGGTCTGAGAAAGAATCTCTTTACCATTCTCCCTTGCCTCTTGTGATGCCCTTTCTAATAACTCTTTCATCGTGGCATGGTGTTCTTGCTTTCCCTTCAAATTATTTGAAAGGCTTTCATTTTCTGCGAATTGTTTTTTATGTAAATTTAATGTACCTAAATCGGTATGATACTTTTCTTTCATAACACCTAATTCTTTTATGATGTCTGCGTACTCCATCTTACCCTCTCCCTTTCTATAAAAATATGAAATCCTCATGATAAGCATCATCTATTGTAATTGGTGGAATCTGACTCTCCTTTTTACAGGATGTACATATTGTTTTATTTGCGATTAACTCATAAGAAATAGACGTAGAATTATCCTCAGTAAACAATAATCCGAGCTTTCCACCACATTCACAATTTGTAATCATACTGAAACTGGATATCTTTCTTTAGTATATTCAACGTGTCGTTTGGCATCTATTTTTGAACAATCCGAATCAATATCAGGTAGATTTACTTTGTCACCATCATTCGAATTTTCTCCTGAAGGAGTCACACTCGGTACATTATCTAAACTTTCAACATATACAATATTTTTCATCAGATTAAACCATTTTTCTATACCGTTCGATTCCACAAGCATCGCATGATTTCGAATCATATTTCGGTTATCTTTTGTTTCCGACCAAACTTCTCCATCTTTTGAAATGAACCCATTTTTTACAAGTTCCCCTGTGTAAATACAATTCAATTTCACAATATATTTACCTGAAACATCTTTAAACCAAATACGAATTCTTTCATTTTCTTTAAAACCTTTTACCATTTCATACAGTTGTTTATAGCTTTCAATAATAATCCAATGTTCTTTTAATTCCTTTAATGACATCCCCAATGTTTGGCATCTTGTCCATCCACCATTTTCAAATCTGCTATTGCTATAATGAACACTGTATCCAAAACTTGAAGGAGTTAAATACCCCACAATGTCACTGTTCTTACTTTTTGCATATATCATAGCTATCACTCCATTCTTTTATTGACTATAGTATATAACATATGTGATATTAAGTAAAATATTTTTTACCTAAAAAGGAGCTCTTTTTTGAGCCCCTTCAAATTCTTATGCAATTTCTCTTACATTCTCAATTGTTTCTTCTTCCACAAATCGAATTCTCATAAGAGCTTGAACCATTTCTATTTGTATCTTTTCACCTAATTCATTGAAAAATTCACTACTTGCAAACAAGAATTCATCAATTGGTTTTTTCTGATTATATACAGCCAATTTCACATCTTGCTTTAAATCCGTTAAAGCATCAATATGTTGAATCCATTTACTATCTACAATTTCTAATAGAATTTGTTTCATTTGTTCTTGAATTTCATTTTGGACAACAAGCTCTTTCTTCACTTCAAAAGCATCCATGCAATTCTTTAATACATATTCTTTTATTTCTTCAATATCTTTATGTAGCACATTATCCATATTAACTATCCCAACCATTGAATAATCAGCTTCTAAAGTATGTTTTATTTCTTCTAATGCAGGTTTTAAATCCTCATCCTGTCTAAACTCTTCATATTTACTAAGCTTTTTATGAATGATTTGTTCAAATGTATCTTTGGCCATAATTTCTAATTGACCAACAATATCAAAATCTACCTCTAATACATCGTCTCTTTGTTGATAAATGACTTTTCGCTGTTCGTTCGTAATGGAATCATATTTCATTGTTTCCTTACGAGCATCATAATGCATAGCTTCTAAATTCTTTTGACACTTACCAATCGCTTTTGTTAAGAACTTATTCTCCACTGCATTATCATCATCTTTTGGCATAAGCGTAATCATTTCTTTGATTTTATCTGATGCAAACACTCGCATTAAATCATCTTCAAAGGAAACATAGAATCGACTAATTCCTTTATCTCCCTGCCGACCAGAACGACCTCTTAACTGATTATCAATTCGTCTATTGTCATGGCGTTCAGAACCGATAACTTTTAATCCACCAACCTCTGTAACACCTTCACCTAATTTAATATCTGTACCACGACCTGCCATATTGGTAGCAATTGTAACTGCTCCTTTTTTTCCTGCATTCATAATAATTTCAGCTTCAATATCATGATGCTTCGCATTTAAAACTTGATGAGGAATTCCATCTTTCGTTAGTAAATCTGATAATCTCTCTGATTTCTCAATTGTCGAAGTACCAACTAATACAGGTTGTCCTTTTTTATGGGACTTTTTAATATCTTCTACAATAGCAATGAATTTTGCTTTTTCCGTAAAGTATACTTTGTCTTCCTTGTCTTTTCGTTGAATTGGTTGATTCGTAGGAATTACAACAACCTCTAAACCATATGTCTCACGAAATTCTACTTCTTCCGTTTCTGCTGTACCAGTCATTCCTGATAAGCGTTCATATAACAAGAAGAAGTTTTGATAGGTAATAGAAGCTAATGTTTTGTTTTCTTCTTGAATTCTTACACCTTCTTTAGCTTCCATCGCTTGGTGTAATCCATTTGAATATCGTCTTCCTTCTGATACACGTCCTGTATGCTCATCAATGATAAATACCTCTCCATCCTTCACTAAATAGTCCTTGTCCTTTTTAAAGAAGTAATGAGCTTGCAAGGATTTGTCTACATGATGACGAATTGTAGTGTTCTCTAAATCGGCATAGTTCTCCATATGGAACATTTTTTCTGCTTTTTCCATTCCACTATCTGTTAGCATAACTATCCTTAGTTTTTCATCCACTGAATAGTCTTCTTCTTTTAATGAGCGAACAAACATGTCCACAATCGGATACCATTGGGAGGGTTCTTCTCCTGGTCCTGAGATAATCAGTGGTGTCCGTGCTTCATCTAATAGAATGCTATCAACTTCATCGACAATACAAAAATGCAGAGGACGTTGCATTTTTTCTTCTTTTCTTCTCACCATATTATCACGTAAATAATCAAAACCAAGCTCTGAGTTTGTAATGTAAGTAATGTCAGCATGATACACTTCACGTTTTTCTGCAATTGTTAAATCCCCTGTAATAACAGCACTGCTAAGTTGTAAGAAATCATATAATGGCTTCATAATCCCCAAATCTCGTGTTGCTAAGTAGTCATTTACTGTCACAACATGCACACCCTTACCACTAAGAGCATTTAAATAAACAGGTAGTGTAGCAACTAATGTTTTACCTTCCCCCGTCTTCATTTCAGCCACATTTCCTTCATGTAAGATAATTCCACCAATTAATTGAACCTCATAATGTTTCATTCCTAAAACTCGACTGGAAGCTTCTCGACACACAGCAAAAGCTTCTGGCAAAAGGTCATCAACTGTTTCCCCATTTTGGAGACGTTGTTTAAATTCCGATGTTTTCCCTTGCAACTCTTCATCTGACAATGATTTCACTTCATTTTCTAATGCAACAACTTCTTTCATTTGTTTTGTGACTTTCTTCACTTTACGTTCAGAATTTGTTCCAATTATTTTATATAAAAGATTCATCTTATCCGCTCCTAACTACGTTCTTTATTCATTTATAGTATCATTGTCATATACTTTAGTCAACGGAACATAATTTTATTGTAAAAAATAATTTACAACATTTATTGACTATAGTATAATTACCTTATGAATTCCGATAAGAAACACGGAGGATACTGAAATAGAGTATTTATACACGAAATAAAAGAAAGGAGCTGAGAATGTGGAAGCAAATGATTTTTTAGCAATATACAACGATGAGCATGTAGCAAATTATATCAAGGAAATGAGTGAATGGATTTTTGAACAAACAAAAGAAGTTTATTCACAAGAAGAAATAAATAAGAAGTTCTTTGAAAAGAAAGATGTTATACGTGATTTATTTGCACCTTATCGAGAAACAATTATGAGTCAAAGTGTCGAAAAATGGGCTGAAATGCTTGCTGTATCTTGGGGATTATTGACAGAGCCTCATATTGAATTTGTCTAAGCATAATAAAACGCATAGAAAAGAGGGAAAATTATGGGTAAAACTAAATTAGCGTTACAAGGAATAATTGAGGTATACCAAAATGATTTTTTAGCAGGATATAATGAAGCTGACAAAGAAGAATTGCGAATTGCTCTCTTAGAACTCATTTTAGAAATTACACGTATTCAGAATGACTATCGTTATTGTAGTAAACGTAATTGTCCTTGTTGTCCTGAAGTACATATTGCAAATATGGTGAAGAAATATAATAAACAACTTAAAAAGATTTTCAACAAATATAATCTATCAGATGTAAGTCACATATTAATTCTTGAGTACTTAGAAAGTTTCACTACAGATAATGAATAAAATATTTCATAGAGGAGATTAAATGATGGAAGAACCAAAATTTAGAGGATTTAATAAAGAGACAAATCAATGGGACTTTGGATTTGGCTACTACATTAACTACTACACAGATGAATTCAAGAAAGAAAAAGGCATTAATGATGATATAACTCTTTTTACAGATAGTAGTCCTATAATCGTTGAAATGGATTCTGTGGGGCAATATGCCACTACGATTACAGATATGAATCAGCTAAAACGAGAATTATTTGCAGGAGATATTATTCGTTTTCGCCATAAAAAAGATGATGATTGGTATCAGCCTATGTTAATTGAATGGGGAGGAGATAAATATCCTGCATTTGATTTAAAGGGGCACGATTATCATGGGAATTTATTGTCTCTAATTGTTAGTAGCGATGAATATGAGATTGAATACTTAGGAACAAATTATGAAAACCCTACACTATTAATTTTAAATAAATAATATAACGTAAAGGATGGAGTAAAATGTTAAACAAGAAATCAATTCAAGAGATGTCAGATAGATATACAGCATACGCACAGTGTTTTCATCATAGAGAATCAGAAAATCCTTGGGAAAAAGCTTCTGAAAAAGCAATAGAATGTATGGATGATATTCCAAAGTTAATAGATGAAGTTACAAGTTTACACAATCTAATTGATGGACTACAACGAGTAAAAATTCATTCATGTACAGTTAAATTATCTGATTGTTGGTACAAAAATAGAATTAATGAAGAGTTCTTTTTAGTCCCTTTGATGGAAGAGCATTCAGATAGATATCATGTACTTGCAAACTTTGAGAATCAAACAAAAATTTGCCCTATCAAAAAAGAAGATGTTTCCTTAGTAGGAACAATCGTATTATTTGATGAAGCTCATTTCCTACTTAATAATAAATAATAAATATCACAACGAAGACCTATGTGAATTGCTATAGGTCTTTATATTTATCCTTTAACAAAACCCCTCCGAAACATAAACCTATATAACAAAAAAAGAGTCAACTACTTTCAAAAACACCATTTACATAAAAAAAGAAAAAGGATAGTAGAATGCATCATCTACTACCCTAATATTTAGGACGCTAACCAACGAGAGAAGAAGTTTAATAGTTCTGGAGCGAATAACACACCAGTATATACAAAAACTGAAATCCCCATTCCAAGAAGACCTTTGCCCACCATTCCAAATAGAGCTATTATGGCAAAAACAATAAATGCAATTACGGCTAATGGTTGAACAACTGTTTGTAAGAATTTAACTACGTCATATCCTTTTCTTTCAGCCCAACTGTTTGCTTTATCCATTGAAACTGATGGCACTTCTTTATCTGGAGAGTAATCAAATGTTGTGCTATTTGTTCGAACAGCATCTCTACTGATTGCCTCTACCTTATTAGTTGTCACGCTCTCTTCTGCGTGAACCTGTATTTGAACAAACGGTAAAATAAGTAATACCGCAATCCAAAATGCAAAGAAGAGATTTTTTGATTTTTCAATAACATGCATAGTTGCCACCACCTTTTCATTAAAATCTATATATTATAGATACAAAGATAGGTTTTCATAACTATGCATTGCCGAATAAACACAAAAAAGAGTATGAAATTTAGCATTTCACACCCTTTGATTCTATTGATTAATTTTTAATTATTCGCTTAATCCAAAAAATCCGTTCAGCCATTTTGCAACTTCATCCGCATATCCTGTTAATTTCACTTCTTCTTCCCCATAATTAAATCCAATAATTTTATATACATTAGAAGCAACCTTTTTCACTTTGAATATATCTAAAATAATTTTTTCATTTTTAATAGATAAGATATCGTTAGCTGTAATCATATTGAACTCCTCCTTATTGTATAAAACCCCTATATTAACATTTCTTACATGTCCACTATTCTACTATTTTTAATCCATATTGTCTGAGATTAACTCTTCAACTGTTTTATCTACTAATTTCCACAAATGGTTGTTTGAAGTCCCCCATTGTTTATAAATAATTTGTTGGCATCTATTACTTAATATAGCTCTATTACTTTCTGTCTTTGAGAAACGCATTTTTTTGAATTCCTCTTTTACTAAAGCTATCACTTTTGTCTCTATCTCTGAACTTTCCACTTCTATATTCATTTTTCTTTGTTTTTCTTTTTCTAAAACCTCAACTAATAATTCTTTTTCATTAGTTGTTAAAGACAACAATTGACCACCTTTGATTTTGCTAATCATTTCAGTTATCATAATATTCTCTCCTCTTCAAATATAATTTGCAAATTACAAATACCTAATTTTTATTCTGCTCATGTATTTTAGATTAATAAATTGGATTTTATAATTCATATACATTAACAAATAAAAAAGAAGTTCAAGACTCTATCTCATTGGAATCTTAGCACTTCTTATTTACTATCGTTATTATGTTAATGATTCATTATCTTCTATAAGGTGGTAATTCTTCGTTCAATTCCTCGACATTATTTGTTAAATCTTCTACTCTATTTCTTAATCTTTTTGTTCTTTCTTTTTCCAATACAAGTGCCGTTTCAAGTTCTTTTGCAACAAAAATTAGCCTCTTAGCCACTTCTCGCAGGGTATCTTCTGTATATTTCTCATTTCTTAGTAATTCATCTAATTCTTCGGTAGATAAATTTATTAACTTTTTTGTATCAATAATTATTTCGCTCATTCTTTTACACCTTCCTGCGTTGAATCAACTTTTTCTTCAGTCTCTTTTTTAGGATTATCAGATTTCTCCCCATACAGATTCTTGATAGTGGTATTCCAACTCTCAAACCAAGTATTAGATTTCTTTTTTCGTCTTTCATGTTATAAACACTCCAATAAGTAAATCTTTACTTAATTTCTTCATTTTCTTTTATATGGTATCATATCTCATTACAATCTGAGATTCCTATATAATATCAGTTCTTTTTCCACATTTTCCACAAGTAACCCTCATACCATCAGGCGTGGGGTCTGCTTTAAAATTATCATCACAAATTTCTTCCGTTAAATCTATAAACGTGTCATGGCATTCGCTATGGTATTTTTCTTCCACATTATAAGATTTCTCATTTTTGCAATTACAAGTTAATACAAACGAAAGTTTCATAGTGTTTCCTCCTTGTAGTATGAAATTCTCACGCTATTTATAGAAAAATTTCTCATACATCCACACTTCACGTTATCCCCTTCAATATTAAATTTTTTCATTTCTTTTTACAATCCATTACTAAATCCATTTCTTACATAAATGGTCATCATCTACTTCTTTATGATTTTTGTTTTCTACACAAACTAATTGTGTACCCGTAGTCATGGAATGTGAACATGTCAAACAAGAATAGTCTGGCTTTCCAAGCCAACGAGAGTCATTTTCTTTTTTCAACTCTTTTATTAACAGCCATGTTTGCATTTTTTTTCCTGTTATTTCCCATGTTACAGTCATGGATAACTTAATCTTCTCTGTCATTACGTTCCCTGCTCTCACTATATACTCTTGTTTTATTAATTCTTTAATTATTTTGCTTCTGTTCTTTATTATGAATCATAACATACAACCCTTTATCTTCAGGATTCTCAATTCCGTGTAAAATAATTGATGTCCAATAACCATCCAAAATCATACGTTCGATAAACACTCTATCAAGTCCTCCATTTTGAGGGAATCCAGTATACTCAAACTCTTCTCCTTCTAATGCATCTGAACAGTTTTCTTCAAAACCATAACAGCCTAACATTCCTTGAAAGACATCTTCTGTATCACTATTTCTTTTAAATCCATTCTCAAAGATAATAGTAACTTTATCCGTAGAACAAATCTTTTGAAAGACATCTTTATATTCTCCTTGAGAGTCAATAAGTCCCGTTAGCTGTTTATTAGGCTTACTATTTCTTGTAAGACAGGAAACAATCTCCCAAGCTTCTTTTGGCACTATATAGTTTAATTCATTATCTGTGTATGATAACATTACTCATTTCCCCTTTACATTTTCTTACTTCTTATAATTTTAATGTTTTCATTAACAATAGTCAATTTAAATAATGATAAGTTATGAAGATAACTTTGTAATTACCCTTTTAAAATTTTATGACAAAAACCTCTTTTATAAAACCGCTATATGATATGTAATTGATAGAGAACTAATTTATCCAAAATAAAAAGGAGGGGAAATCTCCCCCTCCTAACTTGTTATTTCAATTCACGACCAACAATAGTAACATTCATTGAAAAGTGTATTTATTATATAAACTATTTTATTAGCGTTGTTTATCTCACAACTTGCGATTTTTCTCCTTCACCTTAATAAATTCCCAAAACTGTTTAAGCTCTTCTTGTTTTTCAGGAGAAGCGTCTTTGATTTCTTTGAACCATAGACCTAAATCTGGGTCTATTAAAGCATTGTCAATGACAAGCTCCTTACTGGTATTTTTAACTAAATCTCTTCCTAAAAGGTAATCAGTTGAAGCCTCAAAAAAATCAGCAAATTTATTTAGGATGTCATAATCAGGCTTTCTTTTCCCATTTTCATATCCTGATATTGTTGATTCTGCCAGATTTAATTTTTGACCTAACTCTTTCATAGTTAGGTTCTTTGCTTTCCTTAAATTCCGTAAACGTTCTCCAATCATAGGAATCCTCCTATTCATCTTCTAAGTTTAATTATACTTTGCAAAGTACAAAAATAAAAGGAGGGAAATTCCCCTCCTTTTTATTTCAACGCACGTCCCACGCTTGTTACACTGCCCCAATTGTTGATTTTAGAAACTTTAATTCTATCATTACTTTGAGGTGCGTGAATGTATTCGTTATTACCAATGTACATTCCTACATGGTGTGCAGGTCTCCCCCAGAATACTAAATCCCCTGGTTGTGCTTGTTCGTTCGGAATGTTCGTAGCCCATGATTGTTGTTCTCTTGCAGTACGTGGGATATTCACTCCTGCTTTTTTAAACCCATATTGCATGAATCCTGAACAGTCAAAGCCTGGGTATTCTACTGGATATCCACCAATCCACTCACCTGTTTTCCTTGCAGGTTCCCACTCACCATTTGCCTGTTTCTTAGGAGGTGTTGTACCGCCCCAAGCATACCAAGAACCAAGGAATTCTTTTAAATAGCCATAAATTTCTTGAGCTTTTTGACTACCTTCAATACTCATTGGTCCACTACCGCCTGGAGTAGAAGTACCATTTCCACCACCACTTTGAACGGCTTCACCTGAAACAAATGGTGTTGCATCTATCCGTTGTCCTTTATATACAACTTCTAAGTGCATGACTTCTCCATCTTCAGTAGTTCCTCCTGCTGTACCAATTTTATCTCCTTTTTTAAGTTCTTGCCCTTCTTTTACATCAACAGTACCAAGATTTCCATAAATAACTGTAGAGTTCTTATATTGAACTTCTACCATTTTACCTAAATATCCACCTTCAGTTGTACTGATATTGATTACTTTTCCTTTATCTGAGACAGATTTTATCTCAGTTCCATTTGGAGCAAGAATATCTATAGCTTGATGTAACTCTTTTCCCTCTCCTTTAGGTACTAAACCAAACTTTTTCACAATTGTTGGAGGGTTTATATCTACAGGATTTTGAAATCCATCAGGGAATAGTTTTTTTACATCTAATCCGTTTTTCTTTCCTCCCCATGATGTACCTAACGGGTTCTTGAACAACTGAGAATATCGTTCTTTCCACATTTCATCAGTCATATTATCAAACTCAGAAAGATACTTTTGTTCTTCCATAACAAACATCATATTGATAACATCTTGTGAACGAGATTCTTTTATACGATTTTCTACCAATCCGCCAATAGGGAATGGATTAATAGGGTCGTAATGTGGTTTATCAGGGAATAATTGTCCCCAACATTCTTTCAACTTACCAAAAATCCCTTTAATTAAAGATGCGAAACCACCATCTCCACCACCTTTAACTTCTAATCCACTTGCTGAACCCACTTCAAGATTTCCATCAGCCAGTACTTTTGTTCCATCTTCTTTTGTTACATAAGGAGCTTTACTTTCAGGAGATGCATAGTAACGTAATACATGCTCTATGTATTTCGGGTCTCCATATGTTCCTCCACTCCATCTAAAATATTTAGAAGGGTTATTATGAACCTCGTCACGGAATTTCATCCAACCTGTATCACCTGTGTTCTTCTTGATTTCATCTACACTCTTTCCTGACTCTTTAGAATATAAATCTAAAATCGCTTTCGTTCCACCAGGTCCATAGTTGTAAGCTTGAATAGATAAAAGCACATTATACTGATTATCTTTTAGTCGAGATGCAAATTCCATTGTTCCTGCCTTAATATTTGCATCTACAGCCGTTACATCACCAGGTCCACTTATTTTCATTGTTTCTTCTTGATGTGTTTGGAAATTATAAGCTGTAAGACTCGTAATTACCTGACCTGGTTTTTCTACTTGCATCAAGCCTACGGCCGCACCATTATAGCCTCTACCACCAGGTAAACTACCTTCATGGTCACCGCCTGATTCTTGAGATGCTTTCGCTACAAGTAAATAAGGGTCTACCCCAAACATTTCTCCGTATTTTTTAAATATCTCAATGTATTGCAGTGATTTCTTATAGTTTTCAGAAGAAGCTCCTTCACCTAATTTGAATTCACCCATGTCAACTTGTCCACCACTTTGAGATTTAGATTGCGCTTCTTTTTCATCATGCTCTTTTAACAATGCTTCTAATTCTTTAATATCTTTATTTGTTCGAGCTTCAATATTAAACACCATTCTGGCATCGAGTGGCACATAAGATTTAAAGTTTTCTAAGTAATCTCTGAAATAACGATTTCCTGTAACACCAGATGTATCAGGTTCACCATCATATTCAGGCGTTTGTTCCCACATTGTACCTTCAGCATATTTAAACATTGTAATTTCTTCTTGATACCATTCTTTTTCTTCGTATGTTTCTGTAACCCCTGGTTCATCCGCTTTTTCACGGGTTTTTGTCACCATTCTTGATTTCGAAACAGTTTGCTTGAATGGAATTTTTTCTTCATATCTTTCTCCTGTATCTTTCCATTCATTGATGATTTTGTTTGTAATATTCCCCGCAGGAGAAGCTACTTTATCAATCATCCATACTGTTTTGGGATAACCCTCAACTGCTTTTTTATGTTCCGCTTGATTACCTTCAGAAATATTTTGTTTTTGAATCACTTGTTGTGATGATTCATCCCAAACATCTTGATATACAACTTTGCCCCTTCCTTCTTTTTGTTCTGCATATTGTTTGTAATGAAGAATTGGCGCAAAACCATAATCCCAAACACCTTTTTCTTTTTTATCTTCTATACGTTTCCATGTTTTTGAATCATAACTGTTACTTTCAGCAACCAACATTCCCTTATCGTTTGTTAACGGTTTCGATTCGAATGTTTCAGGGTCATGATAAACAGGTCTTAAAAATTGTTCTGGGAATCTGAATTTGTTATCAAAGAGAAATTCATCCAATGTCCATAACACGTTTGGACTTAAATAAAACATTTTTTCACGGTCATATTTATCTTTAATATTATCAGTCTTAACTCTTGTATCATCAGGCGAATATAACTTCTTTTCATCCTCAATCGTAATGTAGTAAGAACGGTCTGAAAAATAAGTGTAAAAGGCTTTAACAACTTTATTTCCTGGTGATAGGTTAATTGCTTCCCATTGTCCCTTTTCGTTCTTTTTTAGCTTGTTATCGTGTTTTTCATCTTCCATTTGATACCCTTGTTCTTTTCCTCTACTTTCAAAAATAGTATCGAAAATAACCGTGAATATATAAAAGATAAGAATCGCTATTAATATATACGGAAAAAGTGCTAATACGAGTGACTTTATAGCAGTAAAAACAGCTTTTAAAATCATTTTCGCTCCTTTTTTCAAGGTGTTAAATACTGCCTTTCCTGCTTTTTTAGAGCCTTTTTGCATTGCTTTATTCATTTGTTCTTCCGCAACGTTAGAGGTGGTATCTGTACCGTTCCTGTTATCCTCATTCATATACAATTTCCCCCTTTCATTACTTTATCTTTATTCTATTCTTTTACTATAGTTAATATCTATATATAACAAGTCCTACTAAGTTTTAACAATTTCCCGAAAGAATTCTCCCTCTTCAAGCTTTGCTAAGTAGGAGATGTTCATCTATAGTTAGTTAAAAAAACAAAGCAAAAAAAAGATAGACCAATAGCAAGAATTTATTTGCTATCAATCTATCTTTTTGTATTTATTAAGTTTAATAAATTATGTTTTTACAAACGTAATTTGTTCCGTTCATTTCATTCCAACAAGGGCACCATCCATAAGCGAAAGCTTTATCTTACGTTCTTTTTGTCCATGATTATATATTTTCATCGCATTAATCTCTAAGTTTGCTTTGTATTTTCTATAGAAGAAAAGATTAAATCCATTGTTATCCATTGGCTCAATAGATTCTAAAAACCCTATAATCTCGTTATTAGAATCCCATATTATAATTTCATCATACGAGCAATTCGAAGCATTAATGTCGAACCCCCTATCTTTACAATGAAGAATCCAAAATTCTTCATTTTCTTGAATCTCCTTATTCGCTCGATACACAATAAACTGTTGCACCTCATTACTTTCTTTGACTTCAATTATTTGATATTCCAGATGATGTATTCTATTAGATATAAAACCAGTCTTTATTTTAGAAACTTCTTCTTTTACAAGTGCAAATACTTCTTTGCCTATTTGAACAAAATCTATGAGAATTTCTTGTAACTTCTTTACAATGTCTTGTTCTTCATAATGATTTGTTTTTCTAAGCTTATGATTATATTTCGAAAAAGAAGGAATTGTAAATGAGATTTCAAGCCCCGTTATATCAAATGTAATTATGGTGCTTATATCATGAATGTGTTTCGTAGTATTATTGAAATCCGAAACATAATTAAAGTTTCTACTCTTACAAATTTGCCTCATTTTTTTGATTATCATCTTGTACTGTTTTTTATAGTTATAATTCAAATGTGATAATAACCTAAAGAAACTTATCCCGTCTCTTTCTAATGCAAAATTCCCTAATATTGCAGTGTTTATGTATTGTGCCATGCAATCAAAATAGCAATGAGCCTTATGAAAGAAACTGGATACTATTCTATGTATTACAGAATATAGAGGTAGTGCAACTCCGAAATATTCTTGGTCTTCTCCAAACATTTCATTTACGCTCATTTTTTTAATTTTCTTTTCGAATAATTTTTTTCTCCAAATATCCCGTTCTTTTTCAATTTTATTAATACAATTTCGTAAAGCTTTATATTCAGTCTCCATTTCAATTAATTTATCCATTGTATTCATCAAGAACTGTTGAGAATCATATACTTTTTTCTCATATAAGATTTTATCTTGTTGATGATTTGAAAATTCCTTAATAATTTCACTTAACATAAAAGCATACCTCCAAACTTCCTATATGAACTTTTTTCTTTCTCTCCCATCATCCTATATTTTATACTACTTCTCGTTTATTTCGAAAGAAAACACAACTAAATACAATAAATATCTTTTCGAAATAAAAAAGAGTTCTATCACCAAATCGGTAATAGAACCCTTGAATTACAAGACTTATTTCTTAACTTTTCTATATTCTGGTACTTGAAGCATCTCGTTATTAGAGAAATTTGAATTTACATCCTTTTGGATGATATAGTTTTTACCAGATTTACTTACATTTTTATATCCAAATGCATTCTTATCTACCCAAACACCAACTGTATCTTTATCTTTATTAACAGAAGCATGAAGAATACCGTGTGTTTTGTAGTAATTCATTGCCTGTTTATCATTTTGATTAAATGATTGAACCATAGATGAAAGGTTTTTCTCTCCTTCTGTTCCTTTTAAATTCGAAGAGTTAAACTGTTGAGTGGCTTCATTAAAGTCATATTCTACATACATCTTATTGTCTCCCACATCAACCATTTGTTTAATACCTGTATCCTCTGTTAATCCTCTCGCATCATGATAACGAGTAATCACTCCATCATTTGCAAAATCTTCTTTTAGATAACCTTCATCCTGTTTTTCATAACCATCTAAGCTATTTGGTGAGCTTCCTGTTGCTAAATCTTTCATTGTACCAAATGCAGATTTGATTGTTCCATCCCCATTGTTTTGACGGGCAGTAAAACTATCATTCGCTTTATTAAATGTTTGCATACCTTTTTGTTTTGCAAGGTCAGTAGCTAAACCCATACCACTTCGGTCACCAACTGCACTTGAACCTGCCATAATACCACCGATTGCTCCCGCTTTTGCAGTAGTTGCTAATGCTTTACCTGTCGCTTTTACTCCTGCTTGAAGAACTCCTTTACCTGTAGTTTTTTGAGGAGTTGGACTATTTCCACCTGTTTTACCACTAATAGCTCGCATGTCTGAATTCATTTTATTGATTTGTGTACCATCTACATCAGACATTGAAGTCGCTCCCATATTAGTAGAACCTCCTACTCCACCACCACTGAAGTTTTGAGCTCCTTTTTTATTCATTGCAACGCCACCATTTGCATTATCCATGATTTTTTTACGATTACGTTGTTCCATGAATCCTGCGGTTGCTCCTCCAACCATTCCCATACCCATACTTAACGCTTGACCGCCAATTTGTCCTGAAATTCCTCCACCTGATAGACCCATCAAGTTTTGACGGAACCACTGTGTCATTGGCACAAATGCAATAAGTAAAATGATACTTTCTATTAATCTTGTTTGTCCTAAAGTCGTTACATTTGCAAAGAAAGCTATCATTAATGCATGGAATGATTGCATGTAAATATTTGAAGTTAACTCTTTCATGTAGTTTCCAAACAATTGTTTATATTTACCACCAAATGCAATAGATACAACGAACAATGGTGCTGTTGCATATAAAAGTGAAACTGTAATTGCTCGCATGATATAAACAAAATTGAAATATATCATGATGATAAAGAATGCAATATTAATTAAGATTGCACCAACAAGTCCTGAACTCATGGTATCAGCAGTTCCGAATGATTGAGAGTAATTCGATGCACTTCCGAATATTTCAACTAACTTAAAGTTGATAACTGCCAATACATGGAATAATGGTCCAATTAAAGTTAACATAAATCCTGTCATCAATAAGTTTTGAATACCATCTATTAAATTCACTCGCATCATTGGATTGACAGCGGCCAAGTTTCGAGAAACTAATAGTTTTACGATTGCCCCAATGATAAGAGCCCAAGCAATACACTGACATACCCAATATAAAGATTGAGCAGAATCAAACCAATTTAAAGGCATAATTCCTTGATATGTTGTCGCAGAACGCTGACCATCGTTTAACATCAATTCTTGGAAACTATATAAGCCAAGCAACTGACGAATAGTACCTAAAATACTACTGATAAATTCACTGAAATATTGTTCGATTTTACCAGGTTTTGCAAGTTTATCTACTTGAGAAAATGTAATTTCTTTTTTTACATAGTTCGTATTCCCTTGTAGAACAACTCTTTTCCAATCTAAGTTTTTAACGTCAAAATCTTTCACCTTTTTTTGAGCACTCTTAGGTAATGAACTTGCTAATTCTTGTCCAGGATAGTAACCTTTTGGCACCATTGCAACGAAGTAAGCAGGGTTTGCTCCTTCTGCTGAAATTTTGATATAATGCTCTTTTTTCGTTCCCTTTACTGGATTAGGAACATCACTACCTTTTGAGAAACTAAAAGATTTTCCGTTAAATTGAACGTTCGCAGAATTTCCGTCCATTGCAGAGTCAGAAGCATTTGCTACATCAATAGCAAGTTGTACGAAGTCTTCTCTGGAACCTTTATCTTCAGAATCTTTCTTCGTATGTCCACTTGCAGATAAAATATAAGCAATTGCATCATTAAAGCTATTCACCAAGGTATCTGCTACCCAATATGCTCGCTCTCTATCCAATCCAGTCGCTGAGGTAGAATCTTCTGTCATCCCTGTGTGATATCCTGGGAATGTATATACAAGAGCCCAATCTGAACCTGCTTTATCTGTAGCAGTGATATCAGGAACTACCTCATCATAAGCTTTTTTCACTTTATCTTTTTCACCATTGACGCTTGGAATCGTAAAATTACTTGTTTTTGCACTTTTTTCAAAAAGTCCAATTTCTGATTCCCTGTGATTGGATTCTACCGAGGTATTATCCTCAAATGAAACCACTGCATTGTAACGATTTGAAGCAAAATCAATTGCAATCCCCATAAAGTACGCATCATGGGCGTATGCTTGTATAGGTGACATAAACAATGATGTTGCTGTTACAGCAGTCAAAGCGAATTTAGAGAGGGTTTTTAAAAACCCTCCTTTTTTTCTATCACTCATAAAGTATCCCTCCCTACATTAAGCGATTTTTTTCTTTAGTTGAACGATTCCGTTATCGGGATTATCTTCTTCCAAATCTTTCGTTTGATGTGCTTTTTTAATTAAGTCCACTTCAAACGCAAATGGCATTACATACGCTACAGAACTTTCTCCATGCATACGAATTAACATTTCTCCTCGTTGTGCTTGTAATAAGAAGTTACGTTCACCATCAGACAGTTTGAATGTATCTTGTAATAAATCAATGTCTGTGCTGTCTTGACGCAAGAAAATATTTACTACAGAGTTTGTTAATACCGCTTTACCTTGCTCGTTATTTGCAAACTCGATAAAGTTTTGAGATGCTACTAACAAACCACCATTACGTTTACGAATACGTCTTGAACAGTTCTCTAAGAATTGAGATGTATATTCAAATCCTGCCATGTTTTTATTTACTAACATCCATGCTTCATCACAAACAATACGTTTCTTAATGTGTGGATTTTTCTTAGCAAATTTCTCCCATGTCCAAGACATTGCTACGAACATACCAATTGGTCGAAGTACACTTTCTTCTAATCGACTAATGTCAAAGGTAACGATTGGTGCATCTTTAAAGTTTGATAATTCTTCAGATGTATAACAATCGAACATGTCATACACGCCACCTTCTTTAAAGATTTTTAATGCATTCGCTAAACTTTCTAATTCTTGGTTTTGTTCTTTTCTCGCATATGCCTCAAACTCATTATGAAAATCTGTGAATCTTGGCATTTGACGTTTACGACCAATCTCTGAAAATTCACCTGTTTTTTCATCGAAATATGGTTCATTTTCATATAAAGAATCCGCACTTGTCGTAAATCCTTTATCCTTATATACTTTCGCAAGAACATGTGCTACGATGGAACGTTGTTCAGGTGTTAAGCCCCCCGCCATTACAGCTATAAGGTTTAGCAAATCGGCAACTTTTGATTTTAAATCAATCTCTTCTTTTCCAGTTTCTTGGTTATACTCAGTTTCAACATCAAATGGATTCAGAAAATGTTTAGAATCTGGGGCTACATAAATATGAGCTCCACGCAATGCCTTTGTTAATGGTTTGTATTCACCTTCAGGGTCAATGATTACTGTTCTCACACCACGTAAAGCACTTCTCATCGTTAGCAAGGAAACGAAGAACGTTTTACCAGAACCCGCTTGACCAAATACTGTAATATTCGAGTTATTCAATTTGTCTCTGTCATAAAAGTCGATTAAAACAGGTGTAGTAGTTGCTAAGTTCACACCACAGAAAACGCCCGTTTCATGAGAAATTTCAGAGTTATAAAACGGGAAACAAGCTGTTAGAGCACCAGAGTTAAAGTTCCTGAACGAGTCTAATAAATACGTTTTCCCAAATGGCAGAGCAGATTTATAACCCTTATCTTGTCTTAAATAAGTCGGCATCATATAAATCTTTCTACCTTTTAATTTGTTATCTAATTTCTGAGTTTCTTTATCTAAATCTTCTTTAGAATCTGCATATAAATTAGATGTGACTTGAATATAGAATAGATTTTCATAATTTTGTTCTAATTTTTCACGTTGGTCATATAGTCGAATGATTGTATTTCTTAAACGAGTGATATCTTTGATGTTTCCCTTTTCTTGCTCAATTTGTAATTGAGATTCGAATTGAGTAATCTTATGAGTCAATTCATCAAGAGCTGTTCTATCATCAGCAGGTTCAATATATAACGCTGTATCTAAATCACCTTCATAGCTATATAACAAGTCAAGCCAACCCACAGCAACGTTTGTTGGAAATCCCTGCATTACCAAATTTCGAACATATTTATTACCAACTTTTAAACAATCTTCATAGCTCCTGTCAAAAGAAGGTGGAGCAAAGAAATCTTTTACACTTCTTGTCCCTCTCTCCAACGTATCAGTCTGTTCTGTATTATGATTAACATTCAAATCAATGACTGCTTCACCTTTTAGTTTTTCTTTCGATTTCTTTTTCTTAAACCACATTTCTATCAGCCCCCATTTCAGGAATGTCTGGAATGTCTACAGATGGTGTTTTATAGTAACCTGCAACAGCTTCTCGAATTCTACTAATCTCAAGAATCGCCTCATTCGCTGAAGATTTAATATCTGCATCTACTCCATTATTTTCTAACAATTCTTTTTCTAATCGGATTTGAGATTCATATAAAATCCAATCTAATTTTCCTTCTGGCAATACCTCTTGCAGTGGATTTTTCTCACCTTCCACCATAAGTTCTAAGTATTCTCCACTTAAAACACTCTCTACATGTGAGTGGTTTTGTCTGTGATATACTCCAAAAATGACTTCCGCAACTTCATTCGTTTTTAAAATGTGTCCTTTTACACCCAATCCTGCCAAACCATCAATTAGCATTTGACAACGTGTATACATTTCTTTTGCAGAGTACTCATATTTTTCTTTATCTGTAGCAGTTGTTAACTCATTTGCTTCCATGTAAGGTACAATGATGTATTTTTTCTTTTGTTTGTTATTACCAATTAAATTTGGTAAGTTTGCCATTTCTGAATAATACGCATTTCCATAATTCTCAAGTTCTGGATAGTCTTTTATTGTAGTCAGAATATCCTCTTCTAATAACTTAAGAGTCTTCTCATCATCAATTGTTCTCGTGTGAACGAACATTGTAATAGGGTGAGATAATGAATTTAAAAAACGTTGAAAAGATAAATCAATAATCTCTTTTTCTTTTTCTGTTTTTAAATCATAGTTAATTGAATTGCATTCGATAATAGCTCTGTAATGATGTTGTCCCAAATTCACCATTGAATCTGAAATGTCTTGATATGGTAGAAACTCTTGTGCTGTTTGAATATCTTCCCTTGCAGATGTATCTGCGTTTTTCGGGTCCGTTTTCTTCAATTGATACATGACAGCCCATCCCATACCACCAAATAGAGCAAGTAATAAAATCGTACCTATAATCACTCCTGTCATTCTTACACTTCCCTTCTACGGTTTATTAATTTTTGACTTTTTTTCTTTAACGCTCGTTTTCTACTCATATATTCCCAAAGTGTCATATCCAACTTTTTCTTAAAGGCAAAAGGTGTTCCTGAAATAAGTCCAACAAGCCCTAAAATACAGGAAATAATCCCGTTTCCTATAGTGACAAAACTTAAAATGAAAAACAGTGCTCCCAGACCAAAACCACCTAACAACCAAAAAAATTGGTTTAAATTTAATACGCCCCCGATAACTTTCTCTTTCTCCTTCATATCAGGAGGAACTGGATAAACCTTCATGAAAATCCACCCCTTTCTTTGACTATAGTTAATGTTATATGATATATAATAGATAGTCTACGGCTTACTATTCCTATATGGTTCGACTATATGGGAGAAGCTGTACGAATAAATGAGTTTATTTTAACGAACTTCCCGAAAGAATTCTCCTTCCTCAAGCGTGTGAAGGGCGTAGCCCAACGGTAGGTGGGAGATGAATTTCGGTTGTACATCGTACAACATGGTTCATATATTTGTTTGTTAACACTATATTGTAAAATATTATTTACTTATTAATATTAATTTGTTATATTTGTATGAGGGAGGAGGTCTTTTTATTATGATACGGGCGAAAAAAGTGTATATTTC
>NZ_JBIWHY010000033.1:0-34445 GCF_044764345.1 Bacillus sp. NPDC094106
TAAAAAGAAGGCTTGAGCCGTATGATGGGAAACTGTCACGTACGGTTCTTAGGGGAGTTAGGGGCAGTGATGCCCCTCGCTTACCCGACTTAACCGAGCATGTATATCATATACAACAAAAATCACACGATGTATTACTCCTACCTAATGGTATAATAAGGAAAAATGGAAGGGGAAGCTCAATGAATTTCATACAAGTTTTTGATGCTATATTCAGTATACTGTATGACTTTTTTTTAAAGGGAATTTGGATAGTCCTGTTCTTCTTTTTCTTGAATAAGTTGTACGAGAGCCAAAGATTGGCGGCAACATCACGTGTGATTACTGCCGTTCTTCTTGGAATTTATTTCTTATACATCATTATTTTAAGACCACTATACTACTCTTTTTGATAGGGAGGGGTTTGCTTTGAATACCATATAAAAGGAACTGAAATATTTTGGAATCTAAACGGGGTACAGCCGAGATATACACGTTATCTTAACTAATAAAATTAAAAAGCGAATTTAAAAGGGCCCTTACGTTGAATACATGTACTCAACGTAAGAGCGGATTATGTAAAATGACAATAAAGTTGTAGTTTTATGAAAAAGATGGATCATTTAAAATAAAGGATGGGGATTGATATGATAATTAGAATGAAACATTCAAATATGAATGATTTTAATATGTCAAACGATGGCTTTATTGTTACGGGACGGATTATACCTAAATATGATAACGACAATTGGACATATACGGAGGAGAAATATTCTGAACCCTATTTCAAGCAATATGAAAATGATGAAATCGACATAAGTTATATTGAAGAAAACGGAAAGGCTGTATTTTTTTATTACGATGATAACAACTGCATTGGACAGGTTAGGCTTCGTTCTAATTGGAATGGATATGCACTTATTGAGGATATTGGTGTTGCCAAAGATTGGAGACAAAATGGTGTTGGAACAGCACTCTTGGAAAAAGCAGTTGAGTGGGCAAAGCAGAATAACTTTGTTGGTCTTATGCTTGAAACACAAGATGTTAATATCTCAGCTTGCCGTTTTTATGCTAGAAGAAATTTTGTAATCGGTTCAATTGATACTATGCTATATTCAAACTTTCCAACAGCTAATGAAATAGCAATTTTTTGATATTACAAATTTTAGTTTCATAGTGTAGGAATTTAGGATAAACAAGGACTATTTATTTACGGAAAATAAGCTACTGAGTGATGGAAATTCGAAATGTCGCACTCTTGAACTAACGGGTGCGATAGGAGCGTGGATTGGAATGTATGCTTTTTACCATAAAACGCATAAAAATAAGTTCAAAATTGGTATTCCGCTTCTTGTTGTTATGACCTCATATGCTTTATGGGTGATTTAGGTCTATTTGCTTAATTAGGCGTGATATTCTTTAGCTAGAGTTACTGTTACGAATTAGGTTTCTATGTCTAAAAGGAATTTAGCTGTTTTCTACTAAGTTTTGAAGTACAGATTATGATGAATAAGTAAGGCTTTTGAAAATATGATTATATTGTCGAAAAAGATAGGTAGGGGATATTTGTAAAGATTTACAGATACATCTTATAATGAAGAGAAAAAGAGAAGAGGAGAAAAGGGAAGATGGAGAGTCAAAAAGCACTGCAAAGAAAAGGGATTTTATATGCGGCCGGTGCCTATATGATGTGGGGGATTCTTCCGATTTATTGGAAATTGGTGGAAGGAGTTCCGGCTGAAGAAATATTAGCGCATCGCATTGTTTGGGCTTTTGTTTTTATGTTACTGATTTTGGGGGTATCGAAGCGATTTAGTCAATTTTTTGGTGAGCTTGTGAGCCTTTTTAAACGTCCTAAATTATTCATTTCGTTAACAATTGCTTCGATTTTGATTAGTGGGAACTGGTTTGTGTACATATGGGCTGTAAATCATAATCATATCATTGAAGCGAGCCTTGGTTATTATATTAATCCGCTTGTGAGTATTTTACTTGGTACCATTGTATTGAAAGAAAAACTAAACTTTTGGCAATATGTTGCAGTTGGTTTAGCTGGAATAGGGGTTCTTATTTTAACGTTACGATATGGATCGATTCCATGGATCGCCCTCTCACTTGCTTTTACATTTGGATTATATGGATTAACGAAAAAATTATTGAATTATGACGCGATGATTGGTCTTACGATGGAAACAATGATTGTTACACCATTTGCAGTTCTTTATTTGTTTATGGTTGGGGAGCATGGTTTTGGTTCGTTTGGTTCTATTTCGACTACTTCAACATTACTGTTATTGGGAGCTGGGGCTGTTACAGCATTGCCGCTTCTTTATTTTGCTAAGGGGACACAACTTATTCCGCTGTATATGATAGGCTTCTTGCAATATATTGCACCAACTATTAGTCTTATTTTAGGTGTTTTTGTGTTCCATGAGCATTTTACATCTGCTCATATTATGGCATTTTTCTTTATTTGGATTGCGTTATTTGTATTTTCGATAGCAAAAACAAAATTTCTATTAAAAAAGCAACCGAAGTTTCTTAAAAATAAATCAGTAAAAGTATCATAAATGCGTAGTATTTTCTACGCATTTTTCTTTATACTTATAATATAGAATTTCCATTACAGTAAGTAGGGAGATGGAAATATGGAAACAATTTTACATAATGATCCACTTATGGCAGCTGTACTATCCTGGTTTTTAGCGCAGTTAACAAAAGTCATTTTTAAATTAGTAAAGACGGGAGAATTTGATTTTGCACAGTTTTTTGCTTCTGGCGGCATGCCAAGTTCTCATTCTTCAACTGTTACTGCACTGGCAACAGGTGTTGGAATGGTAGAAGGGGTAACGAGTACAGTGTTTGCTGTGGCCGTTATTTTTGCCATTATTGTCATGTATGATGCGTCAGGAGTAAGGCTTGCGGTAAGCAAACAGGCAAAGATTTTAAATGATTTTTTTCACGGTAGACAAACAGAATATAAGAAGTTAAATGAGCTGGTTGGACATACACCTTATCAAGTTGTTGTTGGGGCTATTTTAGGAATTGTGGTTGGAATTGGATATTGTTTATGAGCAGAACGTGGATTTTTACATGTTCTGCTTTTATTTGTTTCATACATAATTGTTTACGAATCGGAATATCGTATACGGATTTAGAAAAGGTGGGTGAAGAGCGTGTTACTATATGAAAAAGTACGTGAGGAAGTTGAGCGAAAAGTTACTGCACTTCGGACGATGCAGCACCAAGACGGAACATGGCGATTTTGTTTTGAAGGCTCACCATTAACGGATTGTCATATGATTTTTTTACTCAAATTATTAGGCCAAGATAAAGAGATAGAGCCGTTTATTGTAAGACTAGTATCTCTTCAAACAAATGAAGGGACTTGGAAATTATACGAAGATGAACCTGTTGGTAACTTATCCACTACAATTTTGGCATATGCGGCTTTACTTGCCTCTGGAAAGTATATGAAAGAAGATATAAATATGAAACGAGCTGAAGCGTTTATTCGTGAACGGGGCGGTATTGCACGCTCCCACTTTATGACGAAGTTTTTACTAGCACTTCATGGGGGATATGAATATCCTTCGTTATTTCATTTTCCAACGCCAATTTTATTTTTACCCGAAGATTCTCCGCTCAGTATATTTGAGCTAAGTAGTTCTGCACGTATTCACCTTATTCCGATGATGATTTGTATGAACAAACGATTTACCGTATCAAAAGTAATACTTCCTAATTTAGATTATATTTCAGGAGGGAGTAAGAAGCAGTGGTTTCGTGAAGAACGCTCGCCATTGTTCCAAACCTTGCTTGGAGATGTGAAAAAGTTTTTATCGTATCCCTTATCATTGCATTACAAAGGATACAAGGAAGCTGAACGTTTTATGATCGAACGGATTGATACAAATGGCACATTATACAGTTATGCTAGCGCCACATTTTATATGATTTATGCATTGCTTGCGCTAGGGCATAGAGTTCAGTCTCCATTTATCACTAAAGGAGTAGCGGGATTGAAGTCTTATGTATGGAACATGGAAACCGGAAGTCATTTGCAAAATTCACCGTCTACAGTATGGGATACAGCGTTGCTAAGCTATTCCTTACAAGAAGCGAATGTATCCCAGAATACTCATATGATTCAAACAGCAACAAAGTATTTACTGCAAAGGCAACAACATAGAAAGAAAGATTGGAGTGCACATGCTCCGTCACTTGATGCTGGAGGCTGGGGATTTTCAGATATTAATACGACAATCCCAGATATTGATGATACAACGGCTGCCCTAAGAGCATTGGCACGGAGTCGAGAAGGAAACCAAAGAGCACAAGAAGCTTGGGGAAGAGGGATTGATTGGGTGAAGGGATTGCAAAATATTGATGGGGGCTGGGCGGCTTTTGAAAGAGGTGTAACAAATCGTTTATTTTCTCATTTACCTCTTGAAAACGCAGATGATATGATCACAGATCCATCTACGGCAGATCTTACAGGTAGAGTATTAGAGTTTTTTGGAACATATGCTCCGCATGAATTAAAAGGTGACCAAAAGAATCGAGCAATCAAATGGTTAATGAATGCACAGGAGAAGAATGGATCGTGGTATGGGAAATGGGGGATAAGTTATATATATGGTACTTGGGCCGCTCTTACAGGTTTACGGGCAATAGGAGTTTCTGCTACTCATCCTGCTTTACAAAAGGCAGCTGCATGGTTAGAGAGTACGCAGCATAGCGACGGGGGCTGGGGCGAGTCTTGCCGAAGTAGTATAGAAAAAAGGTTTGTTTCGTTACCGTTTAGTACCCCGTCACAAACAGCATGGGCGCTCGATGCGCTTATTTCTTATTATGACGCAGAAACGCCAGTCATTCGAAAAGGAATTTCTTATTTACTCGAGGATTCTGCTGAGCATGGAGAATATCCCACAGGAACAGGCTTACCAGATGGATTTCATATTTGCTATCATAGTTATCCTCATATATATCCATTACTTACTTTTGCACACTATATAAAAAAATATAGAAAATAAACCGAGAAATTGTCTCGGTTTATTTTTTTGGGTAGTAGGTCCCGGTTGAAAAAAATAAGGAACTAGGAGGTAGAGTACCTTATTTTTGTATTGATTGGCGTTTTTGACGTGCATCGGCTGCATCTGCACGAGCATTTGCTTCTAAGTCATCGTGGTCAGCGAGTTCACGAGAAAACTCTACATCAATGCCATCAGAGACTTGTTTTCGGTTTAGGTTCTTTTTGTTCATTAGACACAATCTCCTTGTGTGTTATGCTGTATTGCAACTTTAGTTTGACACAAATAGACTTTTTTATACAAAAAGGATTTGGAAAGGAAAAAGCCGAAATATACAGTATAAGTGATAGAAATGGGGGGAAAGTAATGGACTTTTTAAATGGGAGAACAGCCGTTGTAACAGGAGCTGCACAAGGGATAGGGAAAGAAATTGCTAGTACTTTCGCAAAATTAGGAGCAAAGGTATTAATCAGTGATGTAAATGAAGGGAAATTAAGAGAAACAACAAATGAATTAGTAGAACAAGGATATGAAGTGAGTTTGTATGCTTGTGATGTAAGTAATCAAAGCGAAGCGAAATCATTAATTGAATATGCAGTTCAAACATTTGGTGGATTACATATTTTAGTTAATAATGCTGGGGTTACAAGGGATGCGATGTTACACAAAATGGAGAAAGCAGCATGGGAACAAGTAATGCAAGTGAATTTAACAGGAGTATTTTACTGTATGCAGCCAGCGTTACTTTATATGAGACAACAACAATATGGACGTATTATCAACATTTCTTCTATTAGCTGGCAAGGAAATATCGGTCAGGCGAATTATGCAGCAACGAAAGCTGGGGTCATCGGTTTAACAAAAACAGCAGCGAAAGAGGGAGGAGGATTTGGAATTACTTGCAATGCAATTTGCCCAGGAGTTATAGATACAAATATGACAAAAACAATACCAGATAAAGTGAAAGAGAAGATGGTTGGAGGAATTTCAGTGGGACGAATTGGAACACCGCAAGATATTGCAAATGCAGCTTCATTTTTAGCCTCAGATTACGCGTCTTATATTACAGGAGAAATTTTGCATGTTAGCGGTGGGCTGCATGTGTAAAAGGTTGCATAATAAAGAAGAGCCTGACCAATTTTGGTCAGGCTCTTTCATCTAGTTCAAGTTCACCCAAACACTCTTTACTTCTGTATAGTTGTTTAATGCGTAGGATCCCATTTCACGACCAAGACCAGATTGTTTAAAGCCTCCAAATGGAGATGCTGCATCAAATACGTTATAACAGTTTACCCACACTGTGCCCGCGCGAACTTTACTTGCAATATAGTGCGCATTTTTTATATTCTCTGTCCATACACCAGCAGCTAAACCAAAGGATGATTTATTTGCACGTTCAATGACTTCATCAATATCATTAAATGGCAATGCGGAGATAACAGGACCGAAAATTTCTTCTTTCGCAATTGTCATTTCATCATTTACATCTGCGAATACTGTTGGGGCAACGAAATATCCCTTATCAAACGGTTGATTTCCCCCGCAAAGTACTTCCGCACCTTCTTCAATTCCTTTTTCAATATATCCCATTACACGTTTTTGTTGTTCTTCAGAAACAAGAGGTCCAATTGTCGTTTGAGGATCTAGACCGGTACCTTGTGTTAATTTCTTAGAATAAAGAACAAGATCAGCCATGACATTATCATACATTTTCTTAGGGATAAATAAACGTGAGCCAGCGCAGCATACTTGGCCTTGGTTAAACATAACGCCAGAAAGCGCTGCTGGAATCGCTCGGGATAAATCAGCATCTGGCAAAATAATATTTGGTGATTTACCACCAAGTTCTAATGTGACTCGCTTCAATGTTTCGGATGCTTGTCTCATAATTTGTTTACCAACAGGAGTGGAACCTGTAAATGCGATTTTATCAACGAGAGGATGATTGACCAGAGCTTGTCCAGCTGTCTCACCAAATCCCGGCACGATGTTGACAACCCCTTTTGGGAATCCAGCTTCTTCAAATAATTCAGCTAAGTATAGAGCGGACAGAGGCGTTTGCTCCGCCGGTTTTAGCACAATGGTACATCCAGTTGCAAGAGCGGCACCCATTTTCCACATGGCCATAAGGAGCGGGAAGTTCCATGGAATAATTTGACCAACAACACCAACTGCTTCGTGGCGTGTGTAGTTAAAATATTCACCAGATACTGGGATTGTTTGCCCGACGATTTTTGTCGCCCAGCCAGCATAATAACGCATATGTTCAATTGCAAGCGGAATGTCTGCTGCTAACGTTTCACGGATTGGTTTTCCGTTGTCTAATGTTTCCAGTTGTGCTAGCTCTTCTTTATGCTCTTCCATTAAATCTGCAAGCTTATACATAAGTCGGCTTCGTTCAGCGCCGCTCATACGTGACCAAGGCCCCTCGTCGAAAGCCTGCCTTGCAGCCATTACGGCTTTATGAATATCTTCGCGACCAGCTTCGGAAACAATCGCAAGTGTTTCGCCGGTGGCTGGGTTAGGAGTTTTAAATGTCTTACCGGAAGCGCTTTCAATGAAAGCTCCATTCACATATAACTTTTTTGTTCCTTGAAGAAATTTCTCTACTTTTTCATGAAGATTTACAGCTAGTTGGCTCATTGTATAACCCCCTTGAAAATATAATGTAAACGCAGTACGAGACGGCGTTTATTCCTATAGCAGGGATGTAAAGAAACTAGGTGAAAGACCTCTAATTTAAATCATAAATAACAAAGACTGAAAATTCAAATTTCATTTATGTTACAATTGTAAAAAATATGTAATGAATCATTAGCTTCTACATAATGATAAAAATTCCTGCACGTTTTTATTTTCTAGTAGGAAAAACTAGAAAAACAATGGTACAATTATACGTCGTGAGAGGAGGGAGAAAATGAAGAAGCATCATGATGACCCACGTTTTCGAATTGCCAATAGAGAAGCGTTAATTGGTCTTGGACTCGCTTTTATTAATTTCATAATATGGTATGGATTTGCTTATGGACTTGGTAGTAAGGATCCAAGTGAATATACATATGTATTAGGTTTTCCGGCGTGGTTTTTTTATAGTTGTATAGTTGGATTTATTGTAATGGTTATCCTTCTTATTTTAGTTGTACGTTTTGTATTTCAAGATATTTCACTCGATGAGGAAGAAAAAAGTGAGGAATGATAGATGAATTGGTATGTAATAATTCCAATGATAATTTCTTTTATTGTTGTATTTTTAATTGGTGTATATACGTCAAGACGTGTGCAAGCAACGGCTCATAATAAATTTTTACAAGAGTATTTTCTAGGTGGGCGTGAACTTGGCGGGCTATTATTAGCTATGACAATGATTGCTACGTATGGTAGTGCAAGTAGCTTTATCGGGGGGCCTGGTATTGCATACAATATGGGGCTTGGTTGGGTGCTGTTATCAGCAATCCAGGTTGTAACGGGTTACATCGTTTTGACAGTCCTTGGTAAAAAATTCGCAATTATAGCAAGGAAAATGGAAGCAATCACGCTTATTGATTATTTGAAAGGAAGATATAATCATAAAGGAGTCGTTATTCTTTCGGCATTATGTATTATTATTTTCTTATTTTCTGCAACAGTTGCGCAGTGGGTTGGTGGCGGACGATTAATTGAATCGTTAACAGGTCTTTCGTATACAACGTCCTTATTTCTTTTTACATTTTCTGTACTTGTGTACGTTTTAATCGGTGGATTCCGTGCTGTCGCTTTATCAGATACATTACTAGGAATGATTATGTTAGTGGGGACAACAATCATTTTAATTGCAACCGTAATTGCTGGTGGCGGAATTGAAAAGATTATGCATGAACTCATTCAAATCAATCCCAATTTAATTACGCCATTTGGAGCAGATGGTAGTCTAACGAAAACATATGTGACATCATTCTGGATTTTAATTGGTGTTGGAGTTGTTGGATTACCGCAAATTAGTGTGCGTGCCATGTCCTATAAAAATTCAAAGGCGATGCATCAAGCCTTAATCATTGGCACGATTGTTGTTGGTACAATTATGATTGGTATGCATTTAACAGGCGTATTTGCTCGTGTAGTACTTCCAGGTATAACTGTACCTGACAAAGTAATGCCGCTTCTTGCGATGAAAGTATTACCACCTTGGCTTGCTGGAATCTTTTTGGCTGCACCAATGGCAGCAATTATGTCCACTGTAAACTCATTATTACTACTTGTGAGTTCTTCGGTTATTAAGGACATATATGTAAACTACATAAATGAAAATGCTACAGACAAAGCGGTGAAGAAAGGAAGTCTATGGATTACTGGTATTGTTGGCTTACTTGTATATGCAGCAGCTATTAAACCGCCAGATTTCTTAATTTGGTTAAATTTATTTTCTTTTGGTGGTTTAGAGGCGGCTTTTATTTGGCCGATTGTTTTAGGGCTATATTGGAAGAGAGGGAATGCAATTGGTGCACTTGCATCCATTATTGTTGGAGTAGGCTCCTATATGATAGTTCATCTTTGGTTCCCAAATCCATTTCATATACATACCGTAGTCTTTCCGATTTGTTTTGCATGCATTGCTTATATAATGGGTAGTGTATTGACGGTGAAAAAAGAAGTGTAATAAAAAGGATAGAAAAAGGAAAAAAAACCGTAGTTCTTCTAAAGAGAAGAGCTACGGTTTTTTTATGATAAAATTAAGTTTTTTCATTCTGCATTCTTTTGTTTATTCATAAAGTAATAACAATTGATAAGATGGAGTTGAGGTCTATGAAAAAAGTACTGTTTTTAGGAGACCCAGGGATTGATGATTCGTTAGCGATTATGTATGGCTTGTTGCATCCTGAAATTGATATTGTAGGTGTGGTAACGGGATACGGGAATGTCACACAAGAAAAGGCAACAAGTAATGCAGCGTATTTATTACAATTAGCTGGAAGAGAAGATATTCCGATTATTAAAGGAGCGAAAATTCCTTTTTCGGGAGAAATTACAACATATTATCCAGAAATTCATGGTACAGATGGATTGGGGCCAATTCGTCCCCCTAAAACTATTTCGCCAAATATAAAATCTTTTTGTGAATTTTTTTCTATTCTTGAGAAATACAAAGGGGAACTGATTATTGTAGATGCTGGTAGATCAACAACATTAGCAACAGCTTTTATTTTAGAAAAACCACTTATGAAATATGTGAAAGAGTATTATATAATGGGAGGAGCTTTTTTAATACCAGGAAATGTTACGCCCGTTGCAGAGGCAAACTTTCATGGTGACCCATTAGCTTCTGAATTAGTTATGCAAAATGCAAAAAATGTTACATTAATCCCTCTTAACGTAACATCTGGAGCGATCATAACACCTGAAACAGTGAAATATATCACAAAGAATTCAAAAACTAATTTTAAAAAATTAATTGAACCGATTTTTACTTATTATTATAAAGCATATAAAAAATTAAATCCCAAAATAACTGGAAGTCCAGTGCACGATGTGGTGACGATGATGGCAGCAGCGAATCCATCGCTTTTAGAATATGTTTATCGCCGCGTTGAAGTGGCTACAGGTGGAATTGCTATAGGAGAAAGTGTTGCTGATTTCCGGCCGCAGCCTGATACAAAAGCTTTAAAAAACTGGGTGCGAATCGGATGGACATTACATTATGAGAAGTTTCTTGAAGATTTCGTGAAAATTATGACATAGACATAATAGGAGAATACAAGTTAAAATAATAGAGACGATTATTTAGACAATCGTCTCTATTATTTTGCATGTAATGATATAAAATAGAGAAAAGATACACAATAGGAGAGGGAATTCACTTGAGAAAAGTTATAGTATGTGCAGGAATTGTGGGTATTTTCGTGTTGTTAATATCGGGTAACTTTTTAGTGAAAAAAGTTTGGGGTTCTAATAATGATGATGCACAGTATGTCGCTTCATATGTGGAAGAGCATAAAGATGAAAAGAATAGTTCCATACTTATAAAAAGAAACGATAAAATTGTTTATTCTGTGAATCCCAATGTTGTATTACCAGTAGCGAGTACAATGAAATTAATTGTTGCGCTTGAATTTACGAAACAAGTTACAGAAGGGAAAATCGATCCTTCTAGTTTTGTCTCCATTGATGATGTGAATCGCTATTATGTCCCAAATACAGACGGTGGTGCGCAAGAGCGATGGCAAAAATATTTACAACGAAAAGGGAAAATAGATGAAAATGCAGTTTCTTTAGAAGAAGTTGCAAAAGGAATGATAAAATTTAGTTCAAATGCAAATACAGAGTATTTAATGGATCGACTTGGAATAGACAATATTAATCAAAATTTAAAAAGCTTATCACTTCCTTCTCATGAGCCGCTATTCCCAATTGTTTCATCATTATATATTCCTGGATATTTGCATAAGGAGCTACATGTTCCAAAATCTAAATTAGAGAAAGAACTAAGAGAAATGTCTCCGGAACAATATCGTCATTATGCAATGGCTATCCATGAACGATTAAAAGAAAAAGGTCCATTATTACAAAAGGAAATTCCTCTTTATTTAGATGAAAAATATGACAAGATCTGGTCAGATAGGCTGCCAGCTGCTTCAGCAAATGATTATATGATCTTGCTTCAAAAGGCGAATCATAAAAAAAATTTTACAAAGGTTGAAGAGAAAGAATGGGCAAGTCTTGTTGAAACAGATATGAGTGCCCAGAAATATCACAAGGCATTTCGACATGCTGGACAGAAAAATGGTTATACACCATGGACGTTAGCGAAAGCAGTTTATGCTACCGATAAACATGGAAATTGTACAGAAATAGTCTTCTTAGCAAATCATGTAAATGAAGATGATAGTGCTGAACTACGTAAGCGCTTGTTGAATTTACATTTTCAGGTGTTGCAAAGTGACAAATATGATGCAACTGTTATTAAATAAACTCGATGCGACATGCATCGGGTTTATTTTGTTGTACAAGCACCTTTTCGAAATTGCCGGGTATGATGATTAGTAATAACTAGGCGAGAGGGGGAGAAGGTGGTGAAAGGAAGTAAGGAAGAATTTATACAGAATGAAGGCGCTGATTTCCCTGGGAAAACCTATGCGGATTGTGTGCTGAAACATGTGTTTGAATTTCAACGAGATTATTTGTTACAAGATATGTTCATGGTTCACAGAGCTCATATTATTATGCTGATTGAACAAAATGTATTGAAATTACAAGAAGCAAAGGAAATTTTAATGGCTGTTGAGGAAGTAGCACAAATTCCAAAGAGTCAACTGCTTTATACATCAAAGCATGAAGATCTCTTTTTTTTAATCGAACATTTAATTGTAAAAGAAGCGGATGATGATTTGGTAAGTAATATGCACATTGGCAGGAGCCGTAATGATATGGGAGTAACGATGTATCGGATGAGTTTACGCCGCTATTTATTACGTTTAATGGAGCACTTTATGTTATTAGAAGAAAGTATATTACAACTTGTTGATGATCATATGGAAACAATTATGCCTGCTTATACACATACGCAGCCTGCTCAGCCAACAACATTTGGTCATTATATGTTAGCCGTTTATGATGTGATGCAAAGAGATTTAGAGCGGATTTGGAAGACATATCATCTTGTGAATTGTTCACCAATGGGAGCGGCAGCTCTTTCTACGACAAGTTTTCCTATTAACAGACAGAGGGTTGCTACGTTACTTGGCTTTTCAAATGTTATTGAGAATTCATATGATGCGGTTGCAGGTGCAGATTATTTATTGGAAGTTAGTTCGTTACTTATGGTGACAATGACAAATATGAGTAGATGGATTCATGATTTCTTACTATTCGCAACGAAAGAATACAACGGGATTACTGTTGCAAACCCATACGTACAAATCAGTAGCATTATGCCGCAAAAGCGCAATCCTGTTTCGATTGAGCATGCTCGGGCGCTTACTAGCGGTGCACTTGGAGAAGCTTTCACAGTATTTCAAATGATTCATAATACACCATTTGGAGATATTGTGGATACAGAAGATGACTTGCAACCTTATTTGTATGAAGGAATCGAAAAAGCAATTCGTATATTTTGCATTATGAATGCAGTGATTCGAACGATGAAGGTAGAAGAGAAAGTTTTAAGAAATCGCTCGTTTAAACATGCAATTACGATAACGGATCTTGCAGATATATTAACAAAGAATTACAATGTTCCTTTCCGGCGTGCTCATCAGGCTGCAAGCGATATCGCAACGATGTCTTTAAAGCAGAAAAAAGAATTACACGAACTCAATTTCACAGAAATAAATATGTACTTACAAAAAAACTGTAAGGTGATGCTTTCAGAAAAAGAATGGAAGGACATAATATCACCAGAAGCGTTTGTTGAAAAACGAACTGTATATGGTGGGCCGAGCAAAACAGAAATGATGCGTATGATTCAAAAAAGGCGAGAGCTTTTTAAGAAAGAAGAAGTTACATTCGAGAAGGAAAAAGAGCGGATCTCACAAGTTGAAAAAGAAGTAATGACGATAGTCTTAAATATTATTGAATCGTAAAAGAAGTATTTGATGAATCAATCGCCAATGTTCTATTTAAATATAAATAGAAGGAAGAGATTGTCGATGATTCAGCTACAGGTATATGAGGATATTTCTCGTTTTAAGAAGGATGTTGCTCCAATTTTAGAAATGAATGAGCAAAAAAATAATTTATCATTAGGGGTGTTACAGTTCGCGGAAAGTCCGTTGTTTATGGCAGTAGCAAAGAAAAATGAAGAAATTGTGCTCATATTTCTTCAAACTGAGCCAAAACAAATGATTGTTGCTACATGCGAAGGGGCACAAGAGGTGATAAAGGAAATCGCGAAGCAATTAACAAAGGTGTATCCAGATATACCTGGATTAATAGGTGAAAAGCGAATCGTGAAACAGTTAGCTGATGAAATTGCACAACTAGAACAAAAGAAACTCTCTATTGGTATGAATCAAGGGATATATGAATTAAAACAAGTGAAGAAAAGATGGGATGAACATGGCGTTTTCCGTCAAGTAAATAGCGGCGAATTACCATTAATTGAAAAGTGGATATACCAATTTTGTGAAGATGTTCATTTGCCAACTACGGAAGAAAAGGCAAACCAAACTGCAAGTACATTAGTAAGTACAAATCGATTGTTTGGATGGGAAGTAGACGGGAGATTAGTTTCGGTAGCCGCAATAACAAGACCCACTAAGAGTAATATTACAGTCAATTTTGTATATACACCGCAAGAAGAACGTAAAAAAGGATATGCTTCTAATTGTGTAGCTGCCCTCAGTCAGCGTATGTTAAACCAAGGCTATAAAACAACTACGTTATATACGGACTTAGCAAATCCAACGTCGAATAAGATTTATCAAGAGATAGGCTATGAACCAATAATGGAATCTGTATTAATATTTTTAGAACCGATAAAATAAAAAAAGCTCGCTTATATTAACGGGTTCAGTTTAGGGAGAGAAAAATGCTAATAACCATTAGAAATAACACAATAATTTGTATGCATTTCGCACCCCGTTTCGCATTATAAATAGCAAACTAAAACGCTCAGAAAATATTCTGAGCGTTTTTATTTCCTTCTTCAACTAAAGCACCCGTTAGCGTAAGTACAATATTTCACAATATGTTACTTTAAGTATCAAAAACAGCGATGCCTTTTTAAAGAATTGCACCAGTTAGTGTAAAAAGCTATTTCACCATTTGTATTGTTAACTTATCTTTTAACATTGACCTATATGAGTCAATTTCATATTTTGTATTATTGATTTTTTCTTTTTTCATTTTTAACATATCGAATATTTCTAACTCTAAATTCCTTCTAGCTTCAAGAACTTTTATCGCTCCTTCTACACCTGAATGGTTATGTTCTTTCCCATAGCCTTGGTTAGTGTAATAGTCGACAATTCCTGTGGACCATTCTGGAGTTCTTTCTTTTAATGCCTTACTAAATGAAAATTCAAGATTATCTTGTTCTACATACAATAACATTGGATTTAAATTCTCTATGATTTTTGCAACTTTCATTACATAATTTATTATTTTTTCTTTTTGTTCACCATATTTAATCATCCCAATAGTTAATGGATTTTGTATGAAACAACATTCAAAGATATAAACCTTATTGTCTTCTAGAGCAATTTCAGCAAAGTCATTCCATTTGTCAGCAATTAATTCAACATTTTTATCGAATGGTAATTCATATATATCGTTTTTAAAAATAGTGTTAAATAATTCGTCCGAAAACTGGTCACCAAACTCATTTTTTATCTTTCTGTATGGTAATAAATAATTGCTTCCTTTTTTTAGAACTCTTTTAAGAAGCACTTCTTTAAAATCTCCACTGTTAGATAATAATCTATCGAATTCAAATTTATTAAAACAAGATACACCATCATAGTCGGCTGGGTGGTTCAAATTTCCCTCTAAAAATAGTTCAACTTCAATTTTATTTTGGTTTAGAATTTCATTTATTAGCTTTGCAGCGGTTGATTTTCCAAATCCAGGTAAACCTTCTACTATTATTAGTTTTGTATTCATAGTTATAAATCCTTCCTTCAAAGTATTTAACCAAGATTAAAAAAATCACTTACTCCACTGCAATCACTCCTTCAAAATATGATATTCACCATTTCCTTTGAAGAATCCTTCTTAAAGTAACCTGACCGTTAGTTTAAGAACATTTTTTCACAATCTCTATAATTATTTTAACATAAATTTTCCATTTATCTTTTAAAAAAATATAGTCCACCATTATTTGAGTGAACTATCTAAAGTAAATTATATCTTTTAAATCAAACACTTTGTCAGTAATCCCCAATCGTAGAGGTCTTGTTGAGCTTGTTTGAATTCCTCATATGCTTGCTTTCGTGTTTTCGTTTTATTTGTTTGGCTAATGAAGTGATGTGCATCAGTTAGCTTAAATTCTCTAGCGAAAATGCGATAGCAAGCAGTCATTAACGAACTGTCCCTATCAGTCACAAATCTCCACTCAGAAGCGTTCAAAAGATGTTTTATTAACCAATAGTGTGCCATTGTTGTATATGTCGAATTGACGTGTAATCCCTCAATATATTTATCTCTTCTTTCCACTTTTAATAGTTCCCTGTGATACTCCTCTTTGGTTTGAGTATCATTATGAGAAGGTGGCTGCGGATAATGCGAAAAGCGTAACCGAGCGTGTCGTTTAGCAAATTCATTCAAGTGGTCTTCCTTAAATAAAACCGTAGCCAATGCTATATCTTCCATTGAGGCGTTCCAATCATAAGCTATATCTGACCGAAATACATATCGAGAGAAAATCTCAGCGGTAATGACTACATTTGTAGGGAATTGAGTGTCTTCAACGCTATCGTATTTTCTGCCACCCATTCCTTTTCTACGAACATTGTTCAAGAGATAGGTCATCTTAGCAGTGTTCAGCCAAATTTCATCAAAAGAAGTTTGTTTTAATGGTTTAGTTTCATATCGCTCTATAAACTCTAAACAGCGACGATATAGCCATTCTAGCTTTTGGTAGTACGTTCCTCTACCAATCCCTAAAATTTCGCAAGTACGACTAACTGGTGTCTTATTTAAAAGGAGTTTCGCAAAGGTAGGAACAATATCATTTTTTTGTTGATTATAAACGATAGATTGCTTTGTATTAGGCATCATATTCGTTTTTTTCTTACAAGACTTACATTGCCATATTTGTGCTCCGACTTTACTTTTCCCTTGCTTATAAAAAGCTTTTGGTTCATTGAATGGTGTAAGGTCTTCTGATAAACAACCTTTTTGGCAATGATTTTAGCACATAAAATAGCAAGAGTACATAAATCTATGTACCTTTGCTATTTACCTTGTTATTTAGAACGCTATTTAACTATATAAAAGTGCTTAAACACTGTAATAACAATAAAAAAAGGGATGCTAAATCATATGTGATTTACATCCCTAATTTGTGTGTTACTTTATATTTTCTCTCTCGTAACTGAACCCGTTACGCTTATATGCGAGCTTTTTTCTATGAAACTATTTTTCATCAATACGAATCACGCCGCCTTGCTCAAAATCATTCGTTTCTAATAGATGAACAACGGCTTTAGCGACGTATTCAGGAGAAAGTAATTTTCCTTCTTCTTTTAAAGCAATAAAGCGATCTAAGTTTATAAAATCTTCTTTTTCTGTCTGACGAATTTGTTGTTGCATACTTGTGTCCACAACACCTGGGGCAAAGGAAATGGTTTTGACTGGATACTCTTTCCCTGCTTCTTCTGTAGCGACGCACTGTGTAAACATATTTACACCAGCTTTCGCTGTACAATAAGCACCCCATCCAAAGTATGGTTTTTGGCCAGCACCTGAGGAAATATTTATAATACGTTTGTCTACTTTCCAATCTTTTGTATGTTTCATAAAAGAAGAGGTAAGAATCATTGGGGCAATTAAATTAATTTGCACATTTGCAATTAAAAGTTCACTCTCTGATTTTTCAATCGGTTTCATTGGAGCAAGTATACCTGCATTATTAATCAAATGGATAGATGAGACTTTTTCTTCTTCGATGGATAAAAAGATTGTTTCAAAATGAGCTTCTAAATGGTGTACATCTTGGAGATCAGTTGAGTGAAATGTGAAAGGAATACCTTTTTGTTTTGCTTTTTCAATGAGTGTTTCATTTTGTCTTCTAGAAATACAAATGAGCCTTGTGTTTTCCTCTAACAATTGTGTAGCGATTGCTTCGCCTAATCCTTGTGAAGTACCTGTTACAATAACATAGCGCATACTTTACTGAACTCCTCTCGTACATATATACATCAATTAAAAAACTGACATAAAACCCCTCTTTTTAAGTGGGAGAGAGCATCTGCCGTGCATAGAAGCGGTTAGGACCTTTTTCTGCCACATGCGCAGTAAAAACAGAAAGAGCCAACGAGTGTAGGTTACTTTTTCTTCTGCATAGCAGGGAGTTAGATGCCGAAAAATTAAAATGGATGTATATAGCATTTTTTAATAAATTGGTTTGGATGATTTGTCCATGTGTATAGTATAGAATATTTGTTTATGAAAAAGGAATTATTACTGTTCGTAACAGCCTGTTTTTTTACTTATTACGAACATTGGTGGGAATTTTTATCATGTTGATGCCTCAAACTCTTTAAAATAAACAAAAAACTCCTCTTGTGAGGAGCGTTTTTGTTTATTTTAAAGAAAGTAATCGTTTGAATAAAATATTATTTTCAAGATGCACGTGTTGAAATAAATCAGATTCAAAATCTTCTAGACGATTATAGACCATACGATATGTGCGGCATGCATGTTCTGGAGGAGTAAAATCATTTGTAATGATTCGTAATTCTTTTATAAGATCGCCAGCTTTATCATGCTCTTGTTCTAATTCTTCAAGTCTTTCAATTGCCAAAACTAAATTTTCTTCAGTCGGATTTTGTTCGTATGTTTTGATGAGTGGGAATACAAGAGTTTCTTCTTTCATTATATGTTGTTCAAGTTCTAATTTTAGTTCATGAAAAAGTCGATGAACGATACTTAAATGCGACTCTATTTGACCATGTACGCGAAAAACCTTTGTTACATATGGACTAAGTTGTGGTAATTCTTCTTGAATAAAGTGATGATGTTTTTCAATAATATGATCAATTAGTGTAGAAAGATTAACTTCACTCCAATTTGTAGATTCATTATTTTTCGATTTATATAAAGTGTACTGTTGGTTTAATATTTTTAAAAGTTCGTCAGATGAAATTTCTTTTGTTTGTGTTGCTACTTCAATTGTTTTGTCTCCTCCACAACAAAAATCAATGCGGTACTTTTTAAACAAGTCACTCGATTGTGGAAAAGCAGTAACAATTTCACCTACAATAGATGTTTTAGTAAAAGGTATAGCCATATGAATCACTCCTCTGTTATTCGTATGTTTTAAGCATAATGGCTTAGGAAAGAGGGGGAAGTGATTATAATCACAAATATAATGGAGAATTCATGAATGTTTTGTACATTATGGACGGTGTTTTCGGTAGCGGTAAAGCAGAAGAATTTACGGAGACGAATAGGGGACAATACGTTCCGATATGGGTCCCGATGAAAGAGGTATTAAATTTGAATATAAAGCCCTATAAAGTGGCAGAATGTATCGTTCATTGTTACAAAAATAAGAAGTCTGACAACATACAATAAAAACCATTGACATAGCCTTCTGATTTCAGTATTGTATTCAGGTATGTGTTCAAAATCAGGAGGTTTTTATGAGTAATCAAACTACACATCATGTAAAAATGACAACAGCAGATCCATCTGGAATTGGTCTATTTGGATTAGCAATGGTAACACTTGTAGCATCATCACAAAAGTTAGGTTTAACAGATGGTGTTTCACTTATATTGCCATGGGCAATCTTTTTAGGAGGATTTGCACAACTCTTTGCATGCATTCACGATGCAAAGCATAACAATACGTTCGGTACAACTGCTTTCGGTGCGTATGGCCTATTTTGGTTAGGTGTTGGAACGTCTTGGTTAATTCAACTTGGAGTATTTGGTGAAAAATTAGCACAATCTGCAGATCCAAAGCAACTTGGTGTAGCCTTTATTGGATACCTAATCTTTACGGTCTTCATGACAATTGGCGCAATGGAAACACATAAAGTATTATTTATGATTTTTGTCCTTATTGATTTCTTATTTATCGGTCTTTCATTAAGTACTTTAGGTGTTATGCCACATGCAATGCACAATGTAGCAGCATACTCTGAATTGTGTATCTCACTATTATCTTTCTATGGTTCAGCAGCTGCAGTGTTAAATACACATTTTGGAAAAGTTGTATTACCAGTAGGGAAACCATTTGGTATTTTTAAAAAATAAGATAAAAAGCACGAATGATTCATCGAATCATTCGTGCTTTTTTCAATTATGAAAGTAAGGATAACAAAAGTGTACGTTTAATCATCTTTATTTGTTAAGAGCTATAGCGGTTGGTCCAACTACTTTAGCGATTTTTTCTGAACTTGCTGGATTCCCATCGATGGTTACATGTACTTTTTGATTTTGGTTAGCAGTTACAACCCAAGCGTTCGGTAAATATCGAGATTGATGAGATAAGGTAGAAGGAATATTTAAAATATCTCCTAGTGCATATAATGTCGCGGATGAACCACCATCCATTGCCATCGCATTTACTGCACCTTTTTCATAGAGAATGTCTTGGCAGTCTCTTAAAGAAGCCCCGATACTATGTGTCTGTCTTCCGTCTATGATGAAAAACATAATAGATCCATCCTTTTTCTGGGCCATAATACTTCGAGGACCATATCCCCATCCACCATCATTTGTAATCATTTTTTTTCCATTTACAATAAGTTGTGGCATGAACCCAGCTGCAGAAACAACATTTTTATTTAATAATTGTTCAGCAGAATAATCCCCTGTAACCATTTGACCGTATTTTGTCAATCCAGTAATGAGAGTTGGAGTGTTGATATCTTTTGGTGTATTGATGACTTGACCATTTTCAATAACAATGCCGATACCGGTTTTACCACCACCATGACCTGTTTCATCCCAAAAGCCACTGGCATTTACAGCAGCCAACGCATGGTTACGCTTAGCCATTACATAAATTTTCTCACCCACATCTTTTCCTTGTGAACCTTTTTGTGTTACAAGTTTTACGTTTAATGGATTGCTAATTGTCATCAATTTTCCTTCAAAATAATGATCGCTATATTTCTTTTTAATTGTTTCAATTGAGACATTAAGCGGTAAATGCTTTCTTCTTTCTAGTTCTTGTTTTGAAAGTTTTAAGGAATTGGAAAACGCACTATTTTCCCATTTTGGATTTGTAATGGATTGCGAAATATCGTTTAACTCTTTATCGGACAACAATGTGATTTTTGCATACTGCGGATGTTGTGAAGTTAAAATACTTTCAGCAGCAATTACACGTAAGTTATGTCCGTATGAAGTGCCAAATAAAATGACAGCACCTATTACTAACAACAACAATACCAAAATGGAGGATACTTTAAAAAATTTAATAAAATATTTCTTCATCGTAAAGACTCCTCATTATTTAAATTTGAATAAAAGTCGAAATATGCATTTTTATGAATATAAAGTGCTGATTATACAATACGTGGATATAGATGATTTGACAAGAGATGAATATGAATGTGGGAGTACCAATTATAATATAAATGGTCAGATAGATGGGGGAATTATGTTAGCTACTATATATACATCAATTAAAAAGCGACATAAAACCCCTCCTTTTTAGGGGGAAGAGAGCATCTGGCCATGCATAGAGGCGGTCAGGGCCTTTTCCTGCCACATGCGAAGTAAAAACAGAGAGAGCAAACGAGTGTAGGTTACTTTTTGTTCTGCATAACAGGGATTTAGATGTCGAAAAATGAAAAAGGATTTATATACATGTGATGACCTATTCATTGAACAAGATGGAAAGCGGAAACGTTAACTGCGTCTAAAAACTCCAATATTTACTAGTAACAGTAAGGTAATTTATGGTGTAGGAGACGAAGGGATTTTTATGCGTAGTATGGATCGTGGTGAAAACTGGAAGATTCAACGTTTTCCAACAAAGGAAATAAGCTGGAATTAGCACAGTTTGTCGTGTGTTTCTATTAAAGGACATGGCTAGCGAATTGTTAATCAGGAGAATCAAAAATGATGCAGTGGAAAAAAATATTGTGGAAAATAAAATTAGCTTTACTTTTATTATAGTGGTGTGATATAGTGATTATAAACCATTTTACTTTTAATAATATAGAGATTTAAATGAGCTGTAACTTCAGAGGAGGATAGCAATGTTAAATCTCCTTTGTGGTTACAGTTTTTTACTGTCCTCATTATTGTTGTAAAGTGGTTGAAAATGAATATGTACATATAGGTACATTGTAGGAGGATTTTTTCATGCAAAACGGTAAAGTAAAATGGTTTAACTCAGAAAAAGGTTTCGGATTCATCGAAGTTGAAGGCGGAGAAGACGTATTCGTTCATTTCTCAGCTATCCAAGGCGACGGATTCAAAACTTTAGAAGAAGGTCAAGAAGTTACTTTCGAAGTAGAACAAGGTAACCGTGGACCACAAGCTACTAACGTAGTTAAGAAGTAATTGAACTAAAAAGAGAAGGGTTTGCCCTTCTCTTTTTTTTGCATTTTTTATTGGATATGATTTATTTAGCTCGTTGTATGTTGATGTGTGTTGATATCTGAATATTCATTCATATTGACTCACAAAACAAAATATATAAAAACATTTTATATATTTTGTTTTGTGAGTTTGCCTAGTGGGAACTATATAATTACAAATATCATCAGTTAAGGAAGAGGTATGCGACTTGAACGAACCTAAGTATTATATTGTATTGGATGTGGAAAGAAACTTTCGGCCATATAAATCGCATGATCCATCGGAAGTAGTTGATATTGGGGCTATTAAAATGGAAGCAGGAACAATGCGTATGAAGGGACAATTTTCTGCCCTTGTGAAGCCAAGCGCACCCTTAACGCGTCATACAACAAAATTAACAGGAATTACAAAGCGGGATTTAATCGGAATGGAAAGTTTTCCACAAGTTATGGAGCGTTTTATTCATTTTATTGGAGAGGACTACATGTTTATTTCATGGGGAAAAGAAGATTATCGATTTCTTTCGCAAGATTGTGAACTTCATGGCATAGAATGCCCGTGCTTTGAGAAAAAAAGAAGATTTGATTTGCAAAAATTTGTATTTCAAGCATATGAAGAATTTTTTATACATACACCGAGTTTAAAGTTTGCAGTGGAACAATTTAACTTGGAGTGGAAAGGAACGCAGCATCGTGCTTTTGCAGATGCTGAAAATACCGCAAATATATTTCTCAAAGTATGTAAGGAAAAGGATATGTATAAACGCTATAAGAGGCACGGAGAACTTATACTTGTAAAGAACGGTCAATTAACAGAAAAAGCGAAAAAGAAGATGAGAAAATGGGTATTTAAAGAATTGAAGAAAAATAAACAACGTCCATTTACTTGGGATTTATTTCAAAATAGTGATACGTGGGAAAATATTTCGGAAAGATTTTATATTGATACTCGTACAGTATTGTTGTTACAGAAATACTTCACTACAGCAGTGAAGAAAGGTGAGTGGCAATTAAAAGTGCTAGCTGAAATGGAGAAACAAGAGGAGAAAAGGTAGTTGAATGTATAGTGGGACTGATTCGTAATAAAATGATTCGAATAAAATTCAGATTTTTCTAATTTGTTTATTCCTTTGATAAATGTTACACTAATATATATAGTTACAAAACTAGTATTTGGATTCCATTTATATTTTATCTTGCATGAACGGGCAGTAAGATCCCGCCTGAAAATCTAACGAGTGGGGATTAACTGCCTGTAAAAGCCGATGGGGTAGGGCAAATAATCAGTGGAGATAAAGAAAATCCTACTGATTAAAGTTTCACTTTATTATGTCTTGAAATTACGAAACTATTTCATTTTCAGGAGGTAACAAAGTATGAAAACATTAGGAAAAGTAGCGCTTATCGGAACTATTGCATTAGGAGGAATCACATCAGTAGGTCTTTTTGAAACACCAAAACAAGTGTTTGCAGCAACAAAAGAGGTAAAACCTATTCAATATGCATCACTGGTAGTAGATGATTGGAGATGGAAAACTTTTTTTGAAATACATCATAATGCAGACTATCTACAGGAACTGGCAGTAGGTAATTTGAAGCATGGTGATTCTTTTGACGTAAACGTTCAAACTGGGGGAAAAGATACTGGTATTGTTAAGGTATATCGTATAAATGAAAACGGTGCATTGCAAAGATATAAAACAATTTATGATTCTCACGCAGAACATCATTATAATAGTAGATTCATAACAAAGATAACTCCTGTATACAAACCAGGTAAATATGTAGCTATAATGAAACTTGGAGATCAGTATTACTATGGCGGGGCGTTCAATATCTCAAAATAGTTTTTATTTATAAAGGGACTTTAGTCAACCTCTATATCAAAAGTATAGGGGTTGGCTTTTTTTGTGTGTGCGAGAGGATAGTTTCGTATACAGGAACATATAGAGGATGTTCATACTTTCTTTTATTTAATGATAAGTTATTTATGGATGGAGCTTTAATTAACACAATATAAGGGTGTGAGTAGAAGATTGCGTTTTTTACTCATGCCCTTATATTGTGTTTAATAATAAACTTAGCTTATTAATAAATTGAAAGGAGCACAGATAATGAATCTATTACTATCTGCAAAAAACGTTACAAAAATTTATAATAAGAACCAATTACCTGGACTGAATAAAGTATCTTTTGATATCGAATCGGGTGAATTTATTGGCATTATGGGAGCGTCTGGATCAGGAAAGACAACTTTATTGAATATCCTATCAACTATCGATACAGCTACAGCTGGAGATGTTTTGATAAATGGCGTCAATATTAAAACACTTAATGATAATAAATCTGCCGATTTTAGAAAAGATCATTTAGGATTTATTTTTCAAGAGTATTTTTTACTTGATAGTTTAACGGTAAAGGAAAATATTGCTGTGCCGCTTACTTTGTTACATAAATCCCCAGCAGAAATTGAAGAATCCATAAATAGTTTAGCGAACCGTTTCGGAATATTTGAGCAATTGGATAAGTACCCTAGTCAACTTTCTGGAGGTCAAAAGCAGAGAGTTGCGGCAGCAAGAGCGATTGCAAAACAGCCAAGTATTTTATTTGCAGATGAACCAACAGGTGCATTAGATTCAAATTCTGCAACAGAATTACTTCAAAAATTAAGTGAGGTTAATCAGGAGCTTCATACGACAATTTTAATGGTAACCCATGATGCTTATGCAGCAAGTTTTTCAAGCAGAATCCTTATATTTAAAGATGGGAATATTATAAAAGAATTAAAAAGAAATGCTCAAGATAAAAAAGCTTTTTTTGAAGAGATATTAAGGGAAATCTCTAAGGTTGATGAAAATCGACATAAATAAGGGAGGAGAGGAGAGCAGAAAAATGGGATTATTAACAATAGCCAAAAAGAATTTGAAGAAAAATTTTTCTTTTTATTCATTTTATTTCATCGCAGTAACGTTTGTACTTACAGTATTTTTTTCATTCATTTCTTTTTCTATGAACGAGATTATTATGGAGAAAATCTCCTCTGACGGTAGAGTGGAGACAATGTCAAGAACGGTAGCAATCTTTGTTATGGCATTTGTACTTTTCTATATGTCATACTCCAACACCTTTTTTATGAAAAGACGAATGAAAGAGCTTGGAATTTATTCACTTTTAGGGTATCGAAAGTCAAGCATGATAAAACTATTAACTATTGAGAATACTTTAATTTGTTTTGCATCCCTAATAGTAGGAATCGTTTTTGGTGCTATTGCCCATAAAGGAATTGTCGAGGCAATAGTCACAGTACTAAAATTAAAAATAGAAACTTCTGAAGTACAATTTATTAATATGAACGCGGTATTGTTCTCTTTAGTGTTTGTGCTTGCTGTGTTAGTCATGCTCTTTTTATCAAACTGGATAATCCTTCGGAGAAGTTCATTACTTACTTTGGTACGTTTGGAAAAAAAGGAAGAAAAGCAGGTTAAGATTAATGGAATCTTCGCGATATTAGGGCTAGTATTGATAGGGATTGGTTATTTCTTAGCCTTTGATATTACAAGAGGAGTAGAATCATTGTGGAAAACTATAGGGTTTTCACCGATTGCCCTTGTAACAATGTTAAGTGTGGTAATAGGAACAATACTCTTTATTCATTCTTTTTTACCTTTTTCAATTCAAAGATTGAAAAAGCGGAAAACCTGGCTTTACAAAGAATCCAATATTATTACCCTTCCAAATTTCATCTATAAAATTCGCTCAAAGGCGAAGACTTTAATTTTATTAACTTTATTAGCAGCAGGAACTTTAGCTATATTCGGTTCCACTGTACTGTCTCTTTGTTATCCTGTTGCTGCCATAGAACGTATCATACCGTCAGCTATTGAGTTTCCCGTTGAGGACAAACAAGTAGCTACTCAAGCAATCAAAATCGTGGAAGATACTGTGGGAAAAGAAAATATGAAATACAAAGAAACAACTATTATTCAAGGAACCTCCTCCTCGGATCATTTACCTAAGGAATATCGCGCGAAAGAAGCGTTTGGATTTGATCTTATCTCGGAATCAGATTACAGGGGGCTTATAAAGATTCAAGGTAAACATGTAGAGTTTGAGAAGTTAACTGACAATGAAAGTGTCCTAGTGAAATATCGACCTGAGAAAGAGAATTTAGATAAAGGGAATGTGTATACTTTGACGTTAACCCCTACAAATAGTGTAGATATCAAAGTGAAAGACACCACATTACTTAACCCAATTGGATTTGCAAATAGTATTGGTACCTTGGTTATTTCAGACAATCTTTATAATGAAATAAAAGCCTTTGGACTTCCAGAAAAGACGATAATGAGCATTGATGGAATAGATATGAGAGATAACAAAGAGGCGTATGAAAATTTAGCTCCACTATTTAAAAACAACGCTTTTTTTGCGAGTAGTTATCAAAGAAGTGAGTTAATTATGCATGAGAATAGTTCAACATTTTTGCTTATTACCTTTATTACGATCATCTTTTTTATCGCAACAGGTAGCATTCTTTATTTCCATAATCTTTCTAATATGATGTCGAACAAAGATGAGTTTACGATTTTAAAAAGAATGGGCTATAACAAGAAAAAGATAAAAAAGATAATTAGTAAAGAAGTTTTTACGCTATTTAGTATTCCTTATGTGTTAGGAGTAACTCATAGTATTTTTGCACTCATAGCTTACAAGTCCGCTTTAATGGATGATGTATTAGGAAGAGACAGTGCTGTTATATTACCTATTCTTTTTGCGGTAATTATTTTCACCTTGGTGTATGCCATTTATTATTTGTTAACAAAACGAGCATGCTATAAAATTGTTTTTAACAATAAAAAGTAAAAATTTTCGTATAAAGCTAATGTTGATAATTGAGCATTAGCTTTATATGGGATTCATCTAGTAAAGGTAAGTGAGTTTATGGAAAAATATTATGAAAAAAAACAAATCCTTATTTTAATTAACCAAATTTGTATGATTATTTTTTTATGCTATGAATTTTCGCGAAATAATATTGTGGGAACAGAAAAAGTGCTTCCGTTAACACTTATAACTATTATGTTTATTTACGGAGCATATATTGGCTTTGTAAATATAAGAGGGAATGTTGTTTTGTGGAAGTTTTCTAATTTGATAATCCTTGCTTCATGGCAGTTTTTATTAACACTTAATGAAGATCAAATTTTTTATACAATCAGTATGCTTCTTAGCGTAGTAGTTTTATATGAGACGGTACAATTTTTTTTCTTATTCTTTTTTCAAGATTCCGTCTATGCCTATAAGAAAGAAAAAGATTGGGTTTTACAGAGCATATGTGTGTTGACAGTGATTGTAAAATTAATAAGCGATAAAATGTTTGCTATTCTATTTTTATGTCAATTCATTTTAAGTGCTATTTGTATTGTTTTTCTATTTTTAAAAAACCGAAAACGAATTATATTTATCTTAAAAAGCGAAAAAAAGCATTTATTTAAGTCTTTTGTTATCTTGTTCATCCCTTTTGTTAGCTATATTTTGCTGTTCCAGGAAAGCCCGAAATATCTAAGTAATTTAGGGTGGTATATAATGATTCTCTTTCCTCTATTTAATATTCATACCATTGCTTTTAAAAATCATAAATTTATTAAGCGATATTTTCTTTTGAAGGAATTTAAAATTGGACTAATGGGTTTATTTTTCTTTGTTTTTATTATCTCACTAGGTTTGTTATTTAAGTTTAATATAATGACTTATTTTATCGTCATACACACGATTTTCTGGTTTGTTTTGCTTTATTTCACTTTAGTATATAAAGATATTAAGAGAACTATCTTAGATTTTGATACAGAAGATTCCAATATCCTTTCAAAAAGCTCTTATGCTCAGAATCTCGTGCAGATAGCTAAAGAGGAGAAGCTTAAAAGTGAGTTTTCTAATTATTTACATGACGAAATATTGCAAGACATATTAGCTGTTAAAAATATGATGAATAAATCTAACAAAGAAGAGATTCGTGAAATGATAGTAAAAACGTTAGAAAATTTAAGTTTATCTATACGAGCACAAATGCAAGAGTACCACCCTACATTATTAAAAACACTTACATTGAAAGACAATTATAGCAATTTACTTGAAATGATACAGAAAAGATATGGGACGAAAAATGTTGAAATATCTTTTAATTGTAATGAAGATTTATTTTTAGTCGAACCTTATCACCTTTTTATATACCGAATTTTAAAAGAATTGGTAACGAATGCATTTAAACATTCTAAATGTTCAAAGTTAGTTTTGAGTTTGAAACAAGAAAATGATGAAATAGAACTTATAGTAAAAGATAATGGTGTAGGCTTAAATGTTAATAGGCAGTGTGCCTTTAATGAGAATCGAGGATTACATTCTATTAAAGAGCAGCTGTTTTTATTAAACGGTAAAATGACAGTTTCAGAGTGCAATCCTTCTGGTTTATGTGTTACTATTCTTATTCCTATGAAAGGAGATGATTCATATAAATATTTTATTAATAGATGACCACGTTTTATTTGCAAAGAGTTTGGAAATAGCCTTAGAAGATTGTCCTGAAATAGACCATTTTTACTCATTGCAAAATATAGACAAGATCATCGAAGTTATCAATGATTTCAAGCCAGCCATTACATTGATAGATATTAATTTAAGTAACATCAGTAGTGAAGATGGTTTAGGAGTAGCAAAAAATATTATAGATCATAAATGTGACACGAAAATAGTTATGCTAACAGGATATGATTTACCTGTTTATCGTTATGAAGCTCAAAAAATCGGTGTAAGTGGTTTCGTCAATAAAAACATTATGCCAGATAAGCTGTTACAAGTTTTAATTGAGATTAATAAGGGTACAGGTTCTTTTCCAATATCTACAGATTATATTGAAGAATTGACTGATAGTGAAAAACAAATCTTACAACTACTATGTGATGGATATAAGCGTAAAGAAATTGCTTCTATCTTATATGCTAGTGAACGTACAATTTCAAACCATATTCAACATATATTTGACAAGTTGGATGTTTCATCCTCGTTAGAAGCTGTAACCAAAGGATTAAGATTAGGATATATTCAGCCTAACTATTAAAAATAATTAATTGGATTAATAGCTTTAAGAGAAAGTAGGGTATGATGATCACAAAGATGAAAGCCATATTTGTGATCAATTTCATAGGGTTGGGTCATTATTTGTTTATTGTTGGAGAAGAATTTCAGGAACTTAATACGGAATTAGAAAATGGCTTTGTAAATCTTGAAATTCCAGAGGATAAATATGCTGAATTTAAAGTCAATGGGCCTATTGATTTAGTTCAAAACAAGAGAAGATACATCTATGGAACATGGTTACCGAATTCTAAATATGAGAGAAGAGAGGGGCCAAATTTTGAAATTACTGATGTTTTAAATTCAACAATTCCGAATGAAATGAAAATGAAAAACTATATACCAATTAAGGAATAACCTAAGGAGAGAATAAAATGAATATTGAAATGGTTTTTGGAGATTTCCCAGTATTGGAATCTGTGAATCTAGTATTAAGAAAAATCGAAGAGGTACACTTACAGGAAGTATATTCGATCTACGACAATGATAAAGTATTTGAATATTGCGGAATCATTCCTAAACATAACTTACAAACGGTAAGAAAGATGATTGGTCATTTTGATAGGGATTATCATAAAAAAAGCAGAATTAAATGGGGTATCTTTCAGAAGAATCAAAGTGATAAATTAGTTGGAATTATTGAATCTATGGATTTTAACCAAAAAGTGAATATGGTATCTATTGGCTACTTTTTGGCAGAGGAGTATTGGGGGAAGGGCATTGCAACTGAATCCGTTCATAGGTTAGTAAAGTTTCTATTTGAAAAAGTGAATGTAAACAGAATTCAAGCAGAGGTCATGCCTGCAAACGAGGTTTCAAAGAAAGTCCTCTTAAAAAACGGTTTTATAAAAGAAGGATTGTTAAGACAAGCTTCTTTATGGTCTGGTAAAGGAGTAATCGATTTAGAAATATACGGCATCCTTAAAGAGGACTACATAAGGTAATGGAGTATTTTTCGATTGGTTAGCGATGGAGTAATTTATGTAATAGAAGGTTTTAGTATCCGTATATTTTTGCTGGCTACACCCTGGACACATATATAAAGGGAAAAATAAAAGAGCGCCAATATTTAGCGCTCAATAAAACTATAGTATGGAAGCTGTTATTCAATGTTAGAACCGTAAATGTTAGTGATTTATGGTCACATCTGTGAACACAAGTTAATGATTTTAGACGTCACCTTTACACTAATAAACTTAATCCAGATACGGATTCGCCCCTTTTTTTATAATTCGATCGACTACTTCATGTAAATCGTCGGGTTTAAGGAATTCTATCGGTGAAAAACCTTGTTCGAAAGTTAACGTGTCAGCTTCTATCATTAATACATATCTGTCATTTACTTTCGCGATATGAATCTGGTCTCCAAAATCGGCAAGTAGTGCCTTCACAGAGATATGGTCAGCTTTTACTTTCAATTCAACTTCAGGAGCATGCTCGACGATTTGAGCGGTAGCTTCCATTACTTCTTCTGTTGAAAACTGTTCCATAATTTCACGCTTTGGACTCGCAGCCCATACTTCCATCGCTTGGTCAAATTGTTCTCGTTCTTCAGTACCTTCTTCAAATACATCTTCAATTTGGTCGTATACTATGTCCATAACTTGTGTTTTCATAATTTCTGGCATAGAGCGCTCATATTCAACGAATTTCAAGAAGTCTTCAAAGTAGCGGGCATGTGAAGCTTGGTGGATTTTTAATTCGCCAACTTCTACGATGCCTTCTTCTGGCATGTATGGGTATTGAATTGACTTCATGTTTTTTGTCGTAATCGCCATTTCGACGTTGCGAATAAGTGTTGCTTCGTCAGAGATGGAAGCGACTTTTGGTTCGAAATCACATTTCATAACGAAGACGAATGGATCATCGAAGTATTTTCGTAGTTTTGCTTGAGCAACTAAAAATACACCGCCACGTACAGCGCTCGTATCGATATATGTATAAACAAGAGGTTCGCTCATATCTTTGAAATTCTCTTTCGTTTCCGCAAAGCGAATACGGTTAAATAAATTATAATGAGGATTTGAATCTAATTCGTGCCCAGGTTCTACGATAAATCGGCCGATTTTTGTCGGCGCCTGTTCTGTTTTTGCATGCCGTTCTACTTTTCGTTTCGATATTTTTAATAATTCCCCATCTAGGAATTCTTTTAAGGAGCTATCTTCATACTCATCAGCATCTAATGTTTGGAAATGCTTATATCGTTTATCTGCTTGTTCACCTTTTCCTTCAACTTGTACAACATAGAAAGAAAGAAAATTTATTTCAAAATCCATATTTATCACCTTGTTTCATTTCATTGACTCTTACCAGTATAGAGATGGAGAAAACATTCGTCAATTTGATACAGTGAAACTTTAATCAGTGGGGGGCGTTCATCCCCCAACTGATTATTAGTTGAACCAATCGGGCTTTTACGGGCAGTTTATCTCTCACCTTACTTTTTTGCATTCACCGAATTTTGAGGTGGGAGTATTACTGCCCGCGAATAACGGGATAAAAGAAGGGAGGTCCCTTCCTTATATGGTTTTTTATTTTTACAAATTAAAAGCCATCCTCAAGTGCTGAAAATGGAATGTTCAGCCTGTTTTCCACGGTACGTAATCTTTGATTTAAGCGATTTAGCCTGCGTGTATGGCGTTCAACTGTTTGCTGAAGTTGATTGACTTGTTGCTCGAGCTGGTTTACGCGTCTCTCTAACTGGCGATTACCGCCACCTGGAAATGAAATAGGGATTTGAAATTGTCTATTTGGATCATATGGATCGATTTGTTCTGTTTGTTCGATATATGGTTGGTATTGTGGTTGAAGGTCATATTGCGCTTGATGTATATAAGGGTTATATGGATCGTATGGATTGTAGGTATACATAAACATCCTCCGTTCTTTAAAATTAGGTTAAATTCACCATAATGTATGTGCAAGAGCGGATGGGTGGCACGGCAAATACCCATAAAGTAGGTGCTTATAATTTGAAGGGAGCTTGTAAAGATCATTTCAAAAATGGTCTAACATACAAAAAATATAAAATATCAATGTATTACATTTGTTTTTCACTTGTTACATGGTATATACTGGTTAAAAAAGATAAAGATTACAATCTTAACAAAGTTAAGTGTTTTAAGCAAATATGTGTAGACATTTTACAGAGAAAAGAGTAATTTTAATAGAGTGGAAATCAGATTGTAATATTCTATAATCATATCGTAATGTTCTGTAACCATATATACATAAAATTAGAGAAATAAAGAATGAAAAGTTGTTAGGGAAAAGGAGAGAGTATATTGTTTCGTAAAGTAAAAAGTATAGTAATAGGGGCAATATGTATTGGTGTAGTGAGTGGATGTGGCACCAAAGTTAGCGATGTGGCTTTAGTAAGCGATATGGGTGACCATGCGGTAGAGGCTAAAACAGATGTCAATGATAGTATCAGTTTAGTAGATCCTAGAAGTGGAACTGAAGTGAAAAAGTTAAATTTAGCAGACTTAGGCTACTTTGGAGATGAAAATAAATTTAAAAAAGAAGTAACGAAGATTGCTGGTGAAGTTGGAAAAAGCGTTGATAAAAAGATGGTTCCTTCACGTATGGCAAGTGATGGAACGTGGCAAGAAGGTAAACCTTCTTATGAATTAATGGAAAAAGAGTTAATAGACAAATTAATGAATGTAGGTATGTGGGATTCTTCCTATCAATTACCAATCGTTGAGAAAAAACCAGTAGCAACACCAAATGATGCTAGTGGAAGTGGTGCAGTAATCGGTAGATATGAAACGAATTTAGGTGGCTCTACTGGAGGTAGAATTGAAAATATTCGTCTATCTGCAAGTAACGTTAGCGGGGTTGTCTTAGGAAAAGGAGATCGTTTCTCTTTTAATTCATTAATTGGAGATACAACGCCAGACAAAGGATATCAGTTAGGTAAAGAAATTGTCGATGGCAAACTAGTAGATGGCTATGGAGGCGGTGTTTGTCAAACATCATCTACTCTATTCAATGCTGCAGATCAGGCTGGTTTAAAAATGGTAGAGAGAACAACGCATTCCAAAACAGTTGGGTATGTTCCAAAAGGGCGAGATGCTACAATAGCATACCCATATTTAGATTTAGTGTTTGAAAATACAAAGGATGTACCTGTGAAGCTTTATATGAGTGTAGAAGGCGATAAACTTGTTGCTGAAGTACGTGCAATGAAATAAGAATAGTCCCTGTTTATTGATGAAGGTTGTCTATTAGTGAGGGATGAAGAAAAATTTCATTAATAGAAGATTGAACTGAGCCATTCTTTCTAGTGTTTTTTAGAAAGAGTGGCTTTTTGTGTGCATGTAAAACCTTAAAAGGTGTAAATAGGAAGAAACAAAATAGAGAAGATAAATGAATGAATGAATCAATGAATCAATCAATCAGGTTGTATAATGCTATATAAAAAAGGTGCTTCGTATAGAAAGCACCTTTTTCCATGAAGAACGATTTAAGCTTTTGTGTAATTTAAATCCCAAATAACACCAAAGAAATCTTTCACTTTGGCAAATTTTGCGCCCCAAAATGTATCTTGTAATTCCATAAATACAGTTCCTTTTTCACTTAGTGCTGCATAAATTTTTTGAATTTCTTCTTCGCTATCTAATTCAAGTGCTAGGGAAATATGATTTCCAATTTCAACAGGTTGACCTAAAAATGAATCAGATACCATAAAGAATAATCCCTCTTTTTTGAAGCGGGCATGTATAATACGATTATCAGCTTCAGGCGGAGTTGGGAATTGGGAATCACCGAATGTTTGAAGTTCTTGAATTTCCCCTTCAAAAATTTCCTTATAGTACTCTAATGCTTCTCTAGCATTTCCGTTAAATGTTAAGTATGGAGTAATTGATTGTTTCATTTGTAACGCTCCTTTATATGTTGAATTAATTTCATGATACGAATGAATGTTCGTTACGTCAAGTTATTTGTATAATTTTGTTTTTAATCACTATATAAATCTATTTTCATTTTGCGCCATCTAAATCTATGCTATGCAGAATAAAAAGTAACCTACACTCTAAAATGTACCCTATAGAATAGACACTTAAAAAAAAGTCTGTTCTATAGGGTATTTCTTGTATAATAGGAGAAAAATTAGGATCGGA
>NZ_JBIWHY010000034.1:0-30086 GCF_044764345.1 Bacillus sp. NPDC094106
CTTTTATTTTTCGTCATAGTAGATTCCCCTCAAATATATTAGTTGTAGTCTACTTGACCTTAATTTTTTTGTCTAGTTCAGTGTAGCCTATCCAAAATCTTATGAAAGTGGTTAGAGAGATTCAAGATGTGAAACGTACTATTGTGACAGCTCAGGAAGAAGTAGCGGGAGCGAGGTTGAAAAAGAAATCGTGGTGGGAGTTTTGGGGATGAACCATGTGAGGTGTATTGTTACGGAAGGTGTTTTTTATACTTTTATAAACTTATATTTTTATAAAAGTATAAGTTTATAAATCAATAATTTTAAGAGGATTAATTGTTTTTTTAATATTTTTCAATGCATAAGGTTATTAAGTCGAGGCACCAGAACCACTAATAATGATTAATGACATTAAATAGGCAAAAAAAGAGATTCTTATTAACGGGATGTCGGTCACTTTTCACAGATCGTTCTGAATGATAAAATCCAACAATCATTTTTTAAATTCTTCATTAAATTTCTTGTTTGCCATACGGACACTTCCTCCTTGAAATCCATTGTAAGGACTTAACTAAGTTGTGTCCATATGACTATACTAACTCCAATGGTTGATGTGTAAATTGATTAGAAATAAAATCTCTATAACGTTTATTATTGTTATATAGGTGTATATGTCTTCCCGTAGCAACAACTTTTCCGTCCTCAATAAATAGGATATTATCATCTCGCGACAACTCATCTAAATTGTGTGTGATCTTTATAACCGTTTTATCTTTAGTTAATTTCTCCATAGCTTGTGACACTAATTTTCGAGATTCTATATCTAAACTTGATGAAGGTTCATCTAATAAAATAATGTCTGGTTTTTTCAAAAATAATCGAGCTATATTAATGCGTTGTTTTTCTCCTCCGGATAATTTATCTCCACTTTCTCCAACATATGTATGCAAATCACGGTTCTGAGAATTCACAAAATTAGTTAGATTGGCTTCTTTAATAGCATTAACTAATTGTTCTTCTTCTATCTGTGTTCTATCGAGACCATACGTTAAGTTATCAAGTATAGTGCCACTAACTATAGGTGAATTTTGACTGACTATACCTATATTTCCCCTAATATCTAATGTATCCATATTATTTATATTTTCATCATCAAAAGTAATCATACCTGCATTAGGAAAATAAAATTTCTCCAATAAATTCATAACAGTTGTTTTCCCAGATCCAGATGGTCCAATTATTGTTAAAGTCTCACCTTTTTTTATATTAAAACTAACATTATCTAGGATTTTATTTCCCGAAATTTCTAATGAAACCAAATTGAATTTTAAAGTTTCATTAAATTGATAACATTTTTCCCCTGTAGATTCTCTGGTGTTAGAATCTAGTATAGTTTTTAGACTTTGAAATGATCCATTTGCTTTGCGATATTCACCAATGAAGTGACCAATTGTACCAATTGGATTTATCATTTGAACTGCATACATTATAAAAGCAATTAGTACACTTAAAGATAGTGTTCCATCAATTATTCGGTAAGACCCATAACCTGCTACAACTAGTAATCCAAAAATAAGTACTAAGTTAACTATAGGCGCCACAATAGCAAATAATTTACTTTCTTTTAAATTAGCTTTATACAGATTATTTATACATTCAAAAATACTTGATTCTTCAACTTTTTCCGCTTTAGAAGACTTTACCATTTTAATATTTTTAAAAGTTTCTTGTGTTTTAGATATAAATATTGATTTTTCTTTCTGTTGGCTATCCCCAACATTCTCCAATCTATTCATTAAAGGTAATATTGTTCCGAAAATAAATGGAGTTATTAGCAAAATAACTATTGTTAATTTCCAATCTAAAATTAAAGTTAAAACCAGAGCACCTATTACTAATATTAAACCGTTAACCACTCTAGGAATGTGAATAGATACTAACGCTTTTATAACTTCTGTATCATTAACTATTCTACTTGAAATCTCTCCACTATGATAATTATCAAAAAACGAAACATTATAATATAAAATTTCACTATATATATTTTTTTGCAAATCTCTAATAATAATATTACCAAATTTAGATATCATGTATTCATTTATGGCTTCTAATATTGACTTTAATATTAGAAAAACAATTACAATTAATATACTTATTATACTAATTGTACCCTTTTCAACATCACTCACTATATCTTTTATAAGAAGAGGAAATAGTAAAGATGCGCAAGTAAAAAGCATAGATACCGCAATAATAATAGATAAAAATATTTTTTTTCTTTTGTCATTTATCGCTAAAAGTAATATTTTATATACGTTCAAATAAATTCCACCTTATACAAAAATCTAAAGAAAAGCAATAAAGTTTGATTAGATATAAACTTTATTGCCTTACTCTCATTTGTAAATTTATTGACTATACTCTTTTAATGCTTTAAACTTACATTCTTAGCACGCAAACCAACTTGCATTACTACTACCTTTACATACGAAACTTTGATTTGATGCTGCTTTTAATTGAATATCTTTAGATACAGCTGCTTTTTGTAATGATAAAACTTTGTTCATTTTATTTGTCCCCTTATTCATTGGATTTTTAATTGTACCCTTTTTAATTCCTTAAACTTACATTCTTAGCACGCAAACCAACTTGCATTACTACTACCTTTACATACGTAGCTCTGATTTGATGCTGCTTTTAATTGAATATCTTTAGATACAGCTGCTTTTTGTAATGATAAAACTTTGTTCATTTTATTTGTCCCCTTATTCATTGGATTTTTAATTGTACCCTTTTTAATTCCTTAAACTTACATTCTTAGCACGCAAAATAACTTGCATTACTACTACCTTTACATACGTAGCTCCGATTTGATGCTGCTTTTAATTGAATATCTTTAGATACAGCTGCTTTTTGTAATGATAAAACTTTGTTCATTTTATTTGTCCCCTTATTCATTGGATTTTTAATTGTACCCTTTTTAATTCCTTAAACTTACATTCTTAGCACGCAAACCAACTTGCATTACTACTACCTTTACATACGTGGCTCCGATTTGATGCTGCTTTTAATTGAATATCTTTAGATACAGCTGCTTTTTGTAATGATAAAACTTTGTTCATTTTATTTGTCCCCTTATTCATTGGATTTTTAATTGTACCCCTTTTAATTCCTTAAACTTACATTCTTAACAGAAAAACCAACTAGTGTTACTTGATGGAGCACATCCATAACTAACCCCGGAATTTTTTGTTTTATCTTTTTTCTTTCCGACTACATTATCAATCTTTTGTAATGATAAGACTTTATGCATTGATCTCACCTCCTTTCCTAAATGTTTACAGTTTCTAATACTTTTGCTGATTCTAATACTTTTGCTAAATTAAGTATTGGAAGCCAAGAATAATTTTGAGAATCTAAAATATCTTGTAACACTAATAGCAATCCTGACGACCCAGAAAGTAAATCACCAGATACTCGGAAACATGAATCGCCTGGGGTATACAAATAATTATCTTTCTCTAAAAGGTGTAAATTTAAAATTTGGAGAGCTGACTTTGTCAAATCATTACTACCCTTGTAAAGATCTATTAAATTTGAAGTAGCTACTATACCTGCTGTTCCGTGAAATAAACCACAATTATAAAATGTCTTATCCCCCGCTATTTTTGAAATTCCTTCTATTTCTTTCGTCCATGGATTGGTTCTACTATGTATCTCTAACTCAATTATAGCTATTGCTAGTCCGCAACTACCACCTGCTAAGTATGGTAAAACTCTAAAGTCATCATCTATGTGATACACTCCATCTTCATCAAAGACCCCTAAAGATAAATCTTTCTCTAAAGTTTTTTGGGCTAATGATAACCATTTAGTGTTTTTAGTTTTTTTATATAGCGCAGAAAAGAACAATGATACACCTGACCAACTAGTGAATATACCTTTATCAACAATACCTTCATCAAATGGAATAATTGGAACATTTTCATATAATCTTTGCTCTAAAATATCAGCAATTTTCAAACACTTTTCAAAATAACAATCACTTTCCAACTCATAATCTAGTCCTAGAAAAGCAAGACCAATACCACTTAAACCAGTAGCTAACGAAACGTCTTTAAGATCTTCAAGTTCAATGATTGAATCAAATAATTCCATTGATTCTTGTTTATAACCTAATTGCCATAAAACTGTTGCAATTCCGGCCTTCCCCGTATATAATCCATTCTCTAGATTTATCAGGTCACTTATTTTTTGATTTTCAATCCACTTAACTACCGTATCATTTATTCCCCCTGTTTTATGCAATGCCATTGCGACACCGAAACCACCAGTTAGAACATTTAACTTTCCTGTGGCCATTTCAAATTGTCTTATATCGCCAGGTAATAATATCTCATTACTAGATAAATCTTTAAATATTCCATGTCTTAATTTCTTTATCATTGTTTTTAAATCAAACTCTTCATAAAATTGACCATTCGTTGACATTAATTCTTCCATAGGACGAGCGCCATATCGATCTGAGATAGACTGGATTTTTTGTACTATATTAAGTGCCTCTTTTCCAAATGTTTTCTCAATCCAAGAATTATGAATATTATCCATATTCGAAGAGATATCTGGAACAGTACCAATTGGAATAAATAATTGTCTTGCTATTCTCAATAATGCAAACCAGTCACATTGTTCTCTATTCATCGATAAATCTCCTACATATCCAGGAGTCATCAAACCAGGATTCACATCATCATTTGTACTAGCTGTTTCAAAATCAATTAATCTAACTTCTTCTTTTTCGTTCACTATTACATTAGAGGGTGATAAATCTCCCATTCCTACATTAAAACTATGAATTTCTTCCACTGCTTCAATCAACTGTGTTAATATATTCACACAAGATTTAGTATATGATTCATTATTCTTTGAAGAGGAGAAAGGGTAGCTGTGAACCATCCAAGAAGAAAGATCATCTCCTTCTATGTATTCTTCTAATAAGAAACTATGTTCCCAAGCTTCAAATGTATCTATTTTTTTTACAGGATATTTCGCTTTACTTAATTTATCAAGAATGTTACCTTCATTTATCACCCTAGAAAAGGCATCTCTATTTTGTGCATCAAGTCCCGTGTTTGGTCTACCTTCTTTTAAGACTACTTCATTATTCTCTTTGTCTACTGCTAAATATACGCCGCCACCATTGCTGAAATGTATTGCTTTTTTAATTTCCAATGTATCTAAAAGTGATGGCGAAATCTCACTATCCAAAAGCTTCTCCATTTCTTTAATCTCAGTAGGTTCATCTACAAAATCAGGGAGAGAATAGTAAGGAGTCCTTAAATCTTCTACTAATTCACCATCTAAATTTTCTATTGCGTAAATCTTTTGACCGTCTTTATAAAAATATCTTTCGGCAAAAGAACCATACCTAAAATAGACATTAGAATTAAACCATCTTTTATCATTTAATATATATGGACCCTTAGGTAAAGCAGATAAACTTTTTTCTAATAACCTTAATAATTCTATAAATTGCGGAATATTACTAGGATATATAGTTATAAATTTACCCGAAGAACCTCGATCACCATATTTTGAATCTTTCAAACTCAATTCATATAAACTTTTAACATATTTAAAGGATATATTACGTTCAATCATTAGGGGAGAAACAATATCTAGAGTTTCTTGAGCATTTTCTAAAGCTGAGCTTATATGAATTTTCCAGCCTTGCTTAGGTAAATTTTGTTTTTTATATAATATATTTATCCAGTGCTCGCCATCAATTACAATATATTTATCAGGAATATTCTCTACCTTCAATAATGACTCTTGATTTTTTTCTTTTGGATAAGTGTAATAATAGCTCCTATTACCAATGTATTTCATATATCTAAAGTCCATAGTATACACCTCAATAGTATTTTAAATAAAGGCACCCATGGTGCCTTTATTTATATAGATATACTTTTTGAAAAGTATATCTATTTTGAAAATTCATTATTTACCCAATACACACGCGAATGCGCTTACAGTGCTATTCTTTTTACACCAGACACTAACATTAGAGCCAGTTGTATCATTAGAATTCGCTGCTTTCATACGTTGTAAAGATAAAACGCTGTTTTTTGCCGTTTGCATTGACATTAGAATCACCTCCTTTTAAATTTTATTTATAATAATATTTTTATTCAATTCCACTCCATTAATACTAGATATATATATATCCTTTATCTCAGGCCCCCAAAAAGGCCCCCAAACTATCTTTTTATTTTGCTTAAATGATAAACTAGTATTTGAATTTTGATAAATAGCATTTTCATATTCTATTAGCCAGGGACCACCTGAACTTCCACTTTTTAAATTACCTCTAACACCTATCAAAGTAGAGTTATGTATAAAATCTTTAAATGAGGTACCTTCAATCACTTTCATTGAATTCCCCCCAAAAAATCTATTACGGATCGATGAAATATAAAACTTTTGTTCCTTTTGTAAATTAAAGACTGGCTGAACTAACTTATTCATTTCCATATCGAATGAATTTTTTAAAGTAAGAAAAGCTGTGTCATAATCCACTATTCCCTCATTAATCCATTCTTTTCGCATAAAGGCCCTATCTATTTCATATCGCTGTTTTTTACCGTTAATAAATACCATTCTTTCGGAATACGTTTTTGTATACCAATCATAAATACAATGGGCTGCTGTTACAATAATTGGAATTCCATTACCGTTAATTATCGCAGCATTACTAATCATTTTGTTTCCTTTTTTATAAAATTCCAACAAACCGGTACTCGTTTGGATTATTTCTTCTACTTTTTCCATATAACCACCATATTTTTAGTTATTTTGATCCCAGACCTACTTAACTATAAATTATTATGTCATGTATAATTCTGATTATTAGTATATTACATTTTATAAATTAACGTATTTTTCTATTAATCTCAATAATTTACTGTAAGCAGCCGCAATTTATATGTTTTTTGATTATTCTGGTTCTGGTGCAAAAAAATGGTAAATTAAACCGAAAGCAAGAATTCCTATTGTAATATTTATTTATACTGTTAATCCAAATAATTGGTGGATAAAGAGATTCTGATTTTGGACAAATTGATTTCTTATATCAATTTGTCCTTTTTTGACCATATACATCGCTTCTACACCACTTAAGATAGATACAGCCGTTTGGTACGATTTGAATCCCAACATAGAACGTATACGCTTCTTAATAAAGCGATGATCTTGTTCCACTATGTTATTTAGATATTTGAGTTGTCTAGTTTGGATGCCTTCGGGCATCTTTTTTTCTTTCTTCAATTTTTCAATTGCAATTGGGTAAGCTGGATTTTTATCCACTATAATCACACGCGGTTTCGAAACATGAAGAGACAGCAAAGCTTTATTGAAGAATCGCTTTGCAGCCTTATGATTTCTCGTTTTACTTAGATAAAAGTCAATGGTGTTTCCTTCAGAATCAACGGCACGATATAAATACATCCATTGTCCCTTTACTTTTATATATGATTCATCCACTCTCCATGAATCATTCGTTTGTTTAAGTTGACGTCGGATTCTTTTATCAAACTCCGGTCCATATTGATGAATCCAACGCATAATCGTGGTATGGGCCAAGGATAATCCTCGTTCCTCCATCATTTCCACCAAATCACGAAAACTGAGATTGTACCGCAGGTACCAACGTACCATTAACAAAATCATATCTGGTTGATAATGCTTCCATTTGAACAAATTTTCCTTTTTCATACCAATCACACACCTTTTTAGAGTAATAGTATCAGTATGTCGAAGATTTAAAGATTCATTGCACAAGCTTTAGAATTTTTGCGCCAGAACCAAGACATTTTCTCTTTTGCAAAAATCCTCTCTGATCTTAGATGTCTATTAGTTTTTCATAAAACTTATTCTCTTCAAATAAATAATGATAACGTCTAAACTCATTGTATTTAATATTAACCGCCGATAATCCAAATTAAAGTATTCATTATGACCCTTCCTCTTCATATTAATAGATTGTTGTTTTTTAAATTCATAAATTTTAATTTCGAAAATTCAAACTTTACTTACACTGTAATTTTATAGATAATATGTTAAAATTTATTATAATGTAAACTATATTCACACATAGGAGAAACAACTATGAATGATCAGAATTTCGGGAGTACTTTAAAGCGAATTAGAGAATCACGAGGCCTTAGTCAAACATATTTAGGTGCAGATATCGTTTCAAGGACTTCGATTTCAAAAATTGAAAATGGAAAACAAGAACCTACTATTTCAAATGCACAAAAATTAATTACGAGATTAGATTTAAATACTAATGAATTTTTTTATATTCAAAACGACTATAAATTAGATCCCAAAATGCAAATACTTTATGACTTTATGAACTTATCTGAAACGACACAAGATGAACCTATATCTAAAATTATTAATGAATGTAAAAATTATCTATCTAATACCTTTGATGTCGAAATAAATAGCATTTTAATAGTTTTAGAGTCCCTTCAAAATTTCGAAAAAGGATATGATTTAAGTACTATTTATGAAAATTTGAAACCAGTGTGGGAGCGATTATCAAAATTAGATGATTGGTTAATTATTGATTTATTTTTAATTAATAATATTCTTTACTTTTTTCCAATTGATACAGCATTTAATATGGCAATTCATACCTTAAAGACAATCGAAAGTAAATATCCACACTTGCTAAAATTAAAAAATGCTTTCTATCTCAATCTTTCTTTTCTATTTTTGCAAAAAAATTTGAAAGACCAAGCAACAGAATATTTACTTAAAAGCATTGAAATATGTAAAATTACTCACAGGTATGATTTACTTTTATTAGCTAAAATTAGATTGTCAATTTGTACTAAAAACCTTGAAAACATCGGGGAATTCTGTGAATTACTAACAGCAATTGAAGCAACAAATTTAGTACAAGGTGTGAAAAGGGAAGTAAAGTATTTTTTAAATGTAGATTTAAGTATTTAGATGATTTTTTATTCTAATGAGTTCTCAATGTAACCTCTTTAAAGCGCTGTTGTAACAAAGGGTAAAACCTATTGGGATGCTTTGTTGAACCTGATATAATACACTTTTATTAATAACATTAGGTTTAATTAGGGTCCTGCCGCATGCCCATCAACTTAAGAATTTAATAACGCCCCATGGCCATCAACCTAAGAATTTAATGATTCTGGTGCGAAAAAATAGTAAATTAAACCAAAAGTAAGAATTCCTATTGTAATATTTATTTATACTGTTAATCCAAATAATTGGTGGATAAAGAGATTCTGATTTTGGACAGATTGATTTCTTATATCAATTTGTCCTTTTTTGACCATATACATCGCTTCTACACCACTTAAGATAGATACAGCCGTTTGGTACGATTTGAATCCCAACATAGAACGTATACGCTTCTTAATAAAGCGATGATCTTGTTCCACTATGTTATTTAGATATTTGAGTTGTCTAGTTTGGATGCCTTCGGGCATCTTTTTTTCTTTCTTCAATTTTTCAATTGCAATTGGGTAAGCTGGATTTTTATCCACTATAATCACACGCGGTTTCGAAACATGAAGAGACAGCAAAGCTTTATTGAAGAATCGCTTTGCAGCCTTATGATTTCTCGTTTTACTTAGATAAAAGTCAATGGTGTTTCCTTCAGAATCAACGGCACGATATAAATACATCCATTGTCCCTTTACTTTTATATATGATTCATCCACTCTCCATGAATCATTCGTTTGTTTAAGTTGACGTCGGATTCTTTTATCAAACTCCGGTCCATATTGATGAATCCAACGCATAATCGTGGTATGGGCCAAGGATAATCCTCGTTCCTCCATCATTTCCACCAAATCACGAAAACTGAGATTGTACCGCAGGTACCAACGTACCATTAACAAAATCATATCTGGTTGATAATGCTTCCATTTGAATAGATTTTGTTTTTCCATACCAATCACATCCTTTTAGAGTAATAGTATCAGTATGTCCAAGATTTAAAGATTCATTGCACAAGCTTTAGAATTTTTGCACCAGAATCCTCTTTAGCTTGATGGTGATGAGGCGCCCCCCATATACAACTTTTTATTATTTACATATCATGGTATAATTTCAAGAGGTTGACAGCTAATCATCTATGTTCCACGCTAACGGGTTGGGAATGACAATTTATTCCCCTGCTGACGACTGACGAATTCGAAAATTTTTGGGGGTTGAGGTGATTTTATGAAAAAGAGAATTGGATTAAGTTTTATTCTATTTTCTGTTATCACATTATCTGGATGTTCATCTATAGCAGAAAAATCTTTGGAAGAAACTGGAAATGGAAGCATTAAATTATTAACACCAATGATTACAACAAAAGATAATCAATTAGAATTTATGACTGAGGGAATTGATGAAAATAAAGTGACCTTTATTTTTGTTGCCAATAAAAAAGTATTTGAACAAAAAATAAAAAATGATGAATCCTACAAACTTAACATTAAGGGCATCAAAGATGCTCATAGGACCGACTACAAGCCAAAAGTTCAACTTTTGCAAACTAAAGATGATACTGAAAATGGAGACATGGTAAACTTTAAACAAGTTAGATATACAGTTGAAAAGGATTAGTTTTATAGTTATTTAATTTCAATTTGATGAACAAAATACCAATTCATTTGTGAATTGGTATTTTGTTCTTTTTGGTGTACCGCCCCATCGCTATCAAGTTAAGAAATACATTCTTCCCCAAAACGAAAAAATGAACTAAATGTCCTATGGACAGCTATGAAAAGATGAAATTTTCGTTTTGGGGATACTTCAAAATCTTAGGTTGATGGATATGTGGCGGGACCCCATTACTCAATTTTTGTGGTTTTGTTAGTTCTTGCTTGAAGAAATTTTTAAGTTTCCCTGTTGTAGTAAAGCGGTTAACTTTGTTTTCTTTGGATAAATCAACTAGTCCATTTGTATTTCCTTGGTCTGGGTAACCAAAATAAACCACAGTTGTGACATAGGTAGGGAACTTTCCATTGTACTTGGGCATTTAAATATTCATTTAATGTGACGGCAGTTCTAGAGGCTTGGTCAGTTGGTTCTCCATATGAACGTACTTGACTAATGTTCTGTTTTGGAGGGGTTACCTTGTATGATTATTCTCTATTAGCTAACCGAATTATTTTGTGTGTAGATCTTCGTAGTTTTTATGCGTTAGTGAGTTGCATCAAATGAGTACATATTCTGCAAAATAATTTTTTAAATATCAAATGGCATTATATCTACAAAGGACTAATATTTTAATACTATTTTGTATTTTTTTTAGAATTTCTTTATACCTTTTATGACGTTTCAATGATTAGATCCGCGCACTATTCCCTAAAAAAAGCTCCGCTCGTTTGAGCGAAGCTACATCCAAAAATCATTTTCTTTTATATTTTTTCCTAGTCTTTTTAATCCTCTTGTAATTTGATTGATTGTTGAAAATTTCGGTATATATGTTTTATCGTTGCACAGCTTGGAAATTGTGCCCCTACTTAATTTAGCTGCTTTCTCTAATTCCCCTTGTGTAATTCCTTGTTTATCTAACCATCTTCCAAATTTACTACGTTTTTTACCCAGTCCAAACACCTTTACCACCTCAGGTATAGCTTGCCCTTTTCGTCATTTTTTTAAACGCAGGAAAAAAACTGACATAAAGACCAAACAGTACATAATACCTTTTACCATACCAAACCAAATACGAGTCACAGGTTATATCTGATAGCCTTTTAAAATTTCATTTTTCCTATTCCAAAAAGAATTCTCTCGCAGAACAATACTACAGACATTACGAGATTACTACTTTCAATGATTCATAGTCGTTCTTCCCTCTTCTAATCTTTAGGGACTGTTTTTATCAAAACATACAGAGAAGGTGGTGGAAACTTTGATATTTGAGTTAGTCAGTTCAGCTGCAGTCAGCGGTGTGATTCTTTTCTCGAAAATGCATCAAAAAGGTGCGACAAATGACGCTGCTAAAATCCAGAGAATTTGCGCAAACTGCGGATTAACAGTTAAAGAAGGAAAAGACACTAGGACCATTCAATTGCTTCGTAAAACAAGAAATGAGTGGGGAGTCGAGTACGCTTACAGGATTCCGCTCGGACTTAGTTTCTCCGATTTTGAGCAAAAGATGCAGCATTTAGAAGACGGGGGAAACCATAAGAGCGAGGTTTATGATTTTAAGCTATCAGACTTCAAATCTCTTCATTTGCGAAAAGATATCTTGAAACAAATAAAACATCATAAACAAGAAAAAATGTATTAGAAAGGAAAAGGAGCTTTCTTACGATGGGTTATTGAAGATACGAATATATGAGAAAGGGATTCCTAATTTCGTGAAATTCGAGGAAAACATGATGAAACAGTGTAGAGGATGGGAGGTTCCTATCGGTTTTACCAGGGATGGATTGATAAAACATGATTTCGATAAGATTGCACACATGATCTCAGCAGGGATGACAGATATGGGGAAGTCAAATGTATTGAAACTCATAATTACATCTCTTGTACGCAATCAATCTGAAAATACAAAGCTATTCCTTATTGATTTGAAGGGTGGTCTATCCTTCAACCGATACAGATTCCTAAACCAAGTCAAATCCTATGCAAAGAACCCCAACGAAGCCTTACAGACTCTAAGAGAATTGCAAAACAAACTGAATGATAGAAACGAATACCTATTAGAAAAAGGATTCGAAGATATAAAAGAAGCAGGTGATCAAACTAGGTACTTTGTACTTGTCGATGAAGCTGCCGACATAGCGTCATACCAGGAATGTAAAGACATCATTGTGGACATAGGAATACGTGGCTGGGCAGCAGGGTTTCGCTGGGTATATGCGACTCAATATCCGACGAATGAAGCCTTACCATCACAGCTTCGTCAAAATATCGGCGTGCGTATTTGTTTCAGGTTACAAACGGAAGCTGGGAGCCGTGCAGTATTGGATGAGGGCGGCGCAGGGTGTAAAGGATAGGGCAATATACCAAACCAATGAAAAGAGAGTCTTGCAAACGATTTACATCGATAACAAGAAAGTCGATAACATCAGCCACACATCAATATTAGAGCGAGGAAGGAGAATGCAAAAGTTAGCGAGGAAAGAAACAAGAACAGACAACATACTTTACAGCTTGAGGAAATTGGGATTCTTGACTAGGAAGCAAATCCAGGTACTTCATAATCTTGGCGAAGACAGAAATGCTTCCCGTGTTATGAAGGATCTCGAAGAATATGTATCTAGCTTCAGAGACTCCGAAAAAGTTTACTATCTCAATAAAGAAGGACGTGAACGTATTGGTTCTAAGAAGGTGCTCAAACGTTCTAATCAATTCAGACACTACATTATGAGGAATGATATCTATATTGCATATGGATGCCCTGGTACTTGGAAGCAGGAAGTCAGAATGAATGTAAAAGGTATCGTTTCTGTAATTGAAGATGCTTTATTCAGTGAAGACGGAAGATATCACATTTTAGAGATAGATCATGAGCAGAAAATGAGTGCAAACCGAGTGAAAATGCAGAAGTATCGCAAGCTAATCGATTGCAATTTATTTGATAAACCACTTAAGTTTACTTGGTATACGTGCACGGAATACCGCAGAAATCAATTGAAAAAGTTTTGCGAGGGATTGGATTGCAACATATTTACGGTTACAGATTTCCATTAAAACTGAGGAGATGGTCCATATGGCAACTGGGGCAATGAGCATCAAAGATTTTATGGATGGTAATTATGGAGCGAAGAGAAAATGGTGCTTGTTCAAAAAGAAAGCAAAAAAATATGCACCTGTGGCGGTGCGTATCAGTCTTGTGATCGGTAGTGCTATTATATTCAGCAATATTATAGATATTCCTCATGCGTTTGCTGCGGATCCCGGGAATGATGTTAATGAAGTATTTAAAGACGCTCAATCTATAGACGGCAAGTTTAAAAATTATATGGACGGCCAACTATACAACAGGATTGTGAATGCATTTGAACCGGTTATCTTTTTAATCAAAGTAGTATCCTATCCTATTGCATCCGTTGTAGCGCTATGTGGTGGATTGTTTATTATGGTTGGCAGTCAAGAGAGAGGATTTAACCTTATATCTCGTGCAGGGATAGGTTATATCGTCGTACAGATGATACCACTATTTATGAGATTGCTAAGGCAATATAATAATTTTCTTTACTACAATATTTACAATCTCTTCCATTTTATAATTTATTGTAGCTAATTTTTAAGTCTTTATCACGGTGCTTAGGACATCTAAACTTCATAAGTATATGAGAACGTATATATTCTTTTTCTAGTAATTGATAACCTCGTTTTTCAAAGGCTTCTTTGACATCTTCAAAAAGTAATTTTCTCCCCATAACACACCTCTTATATGTTGTAAATTTATTATAACAAATAAATTTCCTTCAAAAAAACACGTGAAATATAGTGAAAATATAATGTGTTTTTATTTGCAGGAATTAGTATGGTGCCATGGAATATTTTCTTTTAGGAGGTGTTATAGCGTTATGTCGGATATGAAAATCATTTATACCGCAAAAGACGTCTATAGTCGCTTGAAGGTGAGTGATAGCACACTAAGAAAATACGTTGAAGTACTCCAGCGAGAGTCCTACATCATTAAAAAGAATACACAAGGTAAGAGAGAATACACAGAAAACGACATTATGGTTATCGAGAAGTTAATTGAACTCAGCAAGCATGACGGTATGACGCTAGAAAAAGCAGCAAAGATGATTGCACAAAAGTTGGAAAGCATTAATCCGGATTTAGTTGCTAACGAAGAAGAATCTAAAGAAACAGGTCTAATACAATTCCACATTCAAGAACAGCTCCAACAACAATACAGCGTTATGACGAAGGAAATGAATCAGAGTATATTAGCGATGGAAGAACGATTAAATGAACAAGCAGTGCAAAGAAGCGAGGAAATCAAAGTAAGTATAGAACAACACAATGAACGAGTTGAAAAACGACTGGAAGCGCGAGACGAGACCCTTATGAAAACACTACGTGAGATCCAACAAGCTAAGAAATTAATGCAGGAATTTCGTGATGAAGCTGCAGCTGCAAAAGAGAAGAAAAAGCCGTGGTGGAGGTTTTGGTGAGGACAAGGAAGAAAAGCAGGAGTATTTGTTTTTCCTGCTTAAGATAAAAAGATAAAAAGATAAAAAGATAAAAAGATAAAAAGATAAAAAGATAAAAAGATAAAAAGATAAAAGGATACATTTATCTTTAGATACATAATAAAAAAGAAGTATCCTCAATGAAAAACAAGGACACTTCTTTTTCTTTATTTATTCTCTAACATCTCATAAAGACGCTTGTACATATCTTTATATCCTTTAGAATGTCGATTTGTTAGCTTGGTATCTACATAGTTTTCAACAAGCATATCAATGATATTGTTAATTGATGTTTTATCCATACCTTCTTGTTCTTGAATAAATGGTTTAAGGGTATTTAGCTTTAGCAAAACAGCTGGTGAAATTTTAGCTGTTTTAGATGGAACTAAACGTTGATCTGGTTTCTCTGGTGTCTGTATTTCCTTTTCCGTGTTAGTGCGATCGCTTTGAATAGTTAAATCTGAACTTTCAGTAATAGGTGTCGCAATTACTACAAAAGATTTACTTTTATTTTCCAAAGGTACCACTCCTATTTAGTAATCACTTAAAGCTATTTATTGTTAGATGTTATATTCTTTAAAATACGTTGCTCACGCTCAGTTAAATTATTAGCGATGTAGAACTCTAAAATTTCATCAATAAATTCGTAATTCTTCATACTCTTCATTGTACAAATAGTTTTAATTTTACTGAATGATTCAGGTGTTACTTTTATGTTCTTTCTATCTTGAGCTGTTAAAACTTTCTTATTTTGTACGTTGCTATTAGTTGTACTCTGAACATTTCTTTCTGTATTAGCAGATTGTGCTATCTTCGGTTCTTGCGGTGTTTCCCTTTTGATTAAAGCCACTTATGTCAATCCCCTTCCCTAACTTAGTTAGTTTATTTTCTACGAAATACTTAGGTGTATATCTATATCCCGGTTCAATATCTCCCTCAGTCTCGAAAAGGTGAATTCTTTCTTCTAATTCACAGAAAATATCACAGAATAAAGCTAGCATTCTTTTATCATGATGATCTTCAAATTGTAATCCAATTCGCGGATACCATTCTAAACGTGCGTGATTGTTAATAATCGTAGTAAATACATTTTCTTCACCAAAAGTAGCAATTGTACTTTTAACGATTTCTTTGTGTAAAGCACGTTTTTGTTGCAGTAATACAGGAAGTACTCCAGCAACTTGCATTTTTACGAGTGACCCAAAATCATCAACTAATGTTTGGATGTATTCAAAGATTAAACGTTGACTTCCTTCATATGAAAATTGTTGAGTTTCTTGAACAACAATAATATAGTCGCTTGCTACCATCGCATTATCCACTTTTAAATCTGTTGAAGGCGGAATATCGATGAATATGTAATCGTAGTTATACTTAATTTTTTCTAGCAATCTAGAAAGGTAAAAAGTTCTGTCCTCAATCGTATTGAAATTTTCGATTAAGAAGTCAGTGTATTTCCTCATATCATATCCGCATGGGATCATATCAAGGTTTTCATGGAGCTGCACAATACCTTCTGATAAGTCTCCATCTTCAAGACACTTCATTAATGTCTTTTGCATTTCGGTAATATTAAATGATTTTGCTAAGAACGTTGTACCGTTCCCTTGAAGGTCAGTATCAATAAATAAAACTTTCTTATTAAAGATTAAAGAAGCCACAAGAGATTCCATACACGAATCAGTTGTTTTTCCAACTCCACCTTTTTGTTGGGCGTTGATTATTACGCATCCTTTTTTCACAGGAATCGCTCCTTTTAAAATTGTAATATAATTGTAACAAAGGATAAATGTATCTTTTTATCTTTTTATTCTTAAATCGATAATAACATGAGCTTGTACAAAAAGTAAAAGGATAAATGTATCTTTTTTTATGTTTAATAGATTATCGTTGTTTTTCGTGTACAGTTCATTTGATTAAAATCCTGTAAAATCAACACTTATTAATGTATCTTTTTATCTTTTTATCTTTTTATCTTTGTATCTAAAGATACTCAACGTGCATAAATGTATCTTTTTATCTAAGGATAAATGTATCTTTTTATCCTTGTATCTTTTTGTCCTTCTTTTAAATGAATCAGATGAGATTAATCCACTTTTAGGGGCATTTACAAACAAAAAAGCTTGTTGTAACGTAATACACAACAAGCATCATTCTACAAAACAAAACATATTTTGATACTTTAAATAAATGAAGATCGATAGAGCAAAGTTACAAACAATTGAATATGAACAGAAAATAAAAAAGTCACTCCCATTTGCTATCGGCTACCAACCTTTAGCGGGAATGACTCAATTCTAGTAATTGCTACCAACACTTACTAGAGATAGCCTGTTTTACCAGACGGGATTTCGGTTTAAGTAGGGTACCACCACTAACTTAAACAATAATGCCTTTCACAGAGGCTTCTTTGATATACCCATTTTATCTATGATTTGACTAAAATTCAACTAGTAATTACTAGAATTGATTTTTCGTAGTCAAAAAGATATATAAAGGGCGTTATCTATACCTAGAAGTCTTGTAAATGTACAGGTCATTTAGGAATGGGTGATGCCTTTTTTTGTTTTCTATTCAACGTGGAATTGCCTGAAACCACGTTAAAAACTGATAAACCGTAATTACGTGCTGCTATATATAGCGGGAACGTGTTACGGCCTGGCTTGCTGTTGGTCGTGCAGGGGGTACAGAGTATACGCCTACAAAAACAGCACCCCTCACTGGATTCCTATTCATTCGGTGAGGGTAGGTGAGAACTACCTTTAAAGGTTCGGGTGGTAGCCATTAGCATTACGGTGCTAGGGAACACGTTCAGCTTGTCGCACAGGGATGGCTTTGTGTAGTGGACAAGTCTTAGGCAGAGGGCGTGTACGGTGAAAACTGTTAAGTGAATAGGGTCTATACATACGGATACCTTACAAGTGACCGCATGAAAAAAAAAGACGCTGATCCTTCCTACTTTGATTGATTATTTTTTATAATCTTTCAAAGTAGGGGATAAATCTGTCTTCCAGCCGTTTTCCTTAACCGTTCCCACATGATAAAAACCCTCAAAACCTTCAGTCAATACTAATTATCAAGAAAAGATGAAAAATATGAGATATTCCACTAACTAAAAATACCACTGGCTACGATAGTGATAGAAATAAGTAATTATCACTATCTAAGATGGAGGATAAGGGGTTCACGGTATAGAATCTTCCCTATTTCTAAAATTGGTTTTACACAATAGATATAGTACGTGAAATTATATCTGTTGATTATATTGGTCTTTGTGTAGCAATGGAACAGAATCACGCAACAAGCATTAGCGGACATCACAATATTTAAAATTAGTCTTTTATGTCCACTAATATATAAAATAACCCTTAAAATACATGGTATGTCAACACGAAATTAGACAATTTTTTTAAGGTGTTCCTGCCTGTACTGAACAGGACTCAAACAGCTCAGTGTTCTATGGATTCTAACATTATTAAATCAGTTTACGTAGTCGTTCAATTCTAAGGTCAATTCTTCTAAACTTGCGAAATGACGACCGCGAACGAACTCTGTTTTAAAGATTTTGTAGGGGCTCTTTCGGAAGATCTCTTTCACGAGTGGTGACAATTCATCTACTGTCTCTTGTGCTTATTTGGCTTCATAATAATACGTTGCTCTTGATAATTGTAGGACATTGCACATTGCTGATATCGAGTATTTATGTAGATTATTCTTCACTACTTTTACTTTCGTCCTAGTATCAGCGCTGCTTGCTTTAAAATATCATTTTCCATAAGAAGTTGTTTGTTTTGTTTTCTCAACGCTTCCAACTCTAGTTGTTCAGCGGTCTTATTATCTTTCTCTTTAAACGAGCCAGACGTATGATTTTGATTGATCCACCGATCCAATGATGATGGTGTTAATCCGTATTCTTTAATGATGTCTTTCCTTGGTTTACCATTTTGATACAGTTGAACCATTTGGTGCTTAAATTCCGCTGTAAAGGTTCTTCTTCCTTTTTTATTTTTCGTCATAGTAGATTCTCCTCAAACATATTAGTTGTAGTCTACTTGACCTTAATTTTTTTGTCTAGTTCAGTGTAGCCTATACACCTTCTTTATTTACTATAAACACTATAAAAAAATAGTATAGTTAAAGAGTCTTGAAAGAAATAAAAAAACGTATAACTTTACAATGAATACTGTAAAGTCATACGTAATGACTAGTTAAGATAATTAACGAAAATATACGCTAAGCAAATTCGACATAAAAAGAAGAGATGTATCATCATCTCTCCTAGTAATCACCAGCTCATTTTATTTTTTTCAGCATCTTTTTTTCTCATATCTTCTAACCATTTATACATGTTGATGTCTATAACATTTCCATAATAATAACCTTCAAAAAAAGATTTCTTCTTCATTAACCCTTTATTATGGTCATTCAGGTTATCATAATAAAGTTCAGTCACTACAATAGGTTCTGAAACCTCTTTATTAGCCTTACCACACATCTTCGATGCTTAATTAACTGCATCTCCCATTCACACAACATCATTTATTCCCGAACCATTATATCCAGCCTTAATCATGAGAACGCGTCCATACGCTAGTCCAAGTCCCGCTTTAATAGGTTTGTATCCTTTTTTTCTAACTTGTAATTTAGAATATTAATAAGAGTATTCATTTTAAATGCTATAGAAAACACTTCGTTAATATCAGATTTATAGGGTGTTTCAAACTTTCGAAAAAAGAAACAATCTTGCTTATCATTGACGTTACATGAGCTTAGCTTGATAGCGATGTGACGGTACCCCTAAATAATAAAGTGTACACTCAAATAGAACAAAGAAACTTCTTTCTATTCACCCATTATGTAGTTCTCGTAGCAGCCGAGGGCTACTATTATGATGCTAGCCAATCATAGAAAGGAACTTTACCTGTATATTTATGCTCTGAAAGTGACTGAGCTATAATATTTCTATCAAGCTTGTCTGTTTCTAGTTGTTTCTTTGCATTCTCTTTAATTCTACGAAACTCCAATTCTTCAATTTTATTAACTAAAGCCGTAATCAAATAATCCCTAAAGTTAGAGACTTTCCCTTGATTATATTTATCCATTATTTTTCGTAAAACAGATTTAAAACTTCTATCTGTTAATTCGTCTTTTGTAGCTTCCCTAAGAGTATTAACGATTAAATTTAATTGTTCTTCAGTTAGGGAAGGAGAAGAGAAGCTTCGCTTATCATCATCAAATTTCGCTATATCATTTATATATGTATTGGTATTTTCTTTTTTTGTATTTTTTCTTTGGTTATTTATATTGTACTGACTTTCCGGATTCGGGTTTTCCACATCCGGATTTTCAGGAAATGGCTCCCCGAACTCTATCCGAACCGTATAACCTTGTGTTTTTAGTTCTCCTACAGTTTCTTCGAACATTTCGGTTACATCTTCTTTTATCTGCCCGTAAATATAAATTTGTTGTATGAACTTACCTTTTTCTAAAACTTTAACACGAGCAGCATATTTGTTATGTATCAATTCTTTAAGTGCGTTATAGTGTGCATCACGTCCGTTTTTAGAACGTTTAATAATATCTAGCATGTTAACCTTCCAAACACCATCACGGTGCGAACAAAATTGAATTAAAAGGTATTTTGCCATTCCAGTAAGGTTACAATCATCTAGTAGTGCGTTTTCTACAACACTATGTCCTCGTTTTCTAGCATGTTTAAAAATATCGTTTGCCATCAAAAAAGCCTCCAATTTCCAATCCCGGCGAAAAAGAGTATAGGAAACTAGAGGTTTTGTATTTACGTTTTTTTCGAAGTATGATACTATCTCTATAGATAGTATTAATTGAATTACGTAATTTACAAAACCTCTGCTTCTTGAAGTTTTTAAATGGTGACTAGGCGACCAACCAAATGACCATCTAAAAACTACCGCCGGGGTTTTTAGTTTTTAGATAAAGTTAATTGTTTGAAAATCTATATATCTACTCTTCATCATAGCAGAAGAGTGACCAAAAAAGAAGAGAAATTGGGAAGCTTAACGAGGATTGGTAGATTCGTACTAGAATTAAATAATATTAACTCCTGATCCCTACACACTGTGTGGGGATTTTTTTATAAAGAAAAGAAACTCAAATGAGTGCCTATTTTCTTCATGGCTTTCTTACTTGGTACATGTGCTATGATATGCAATTTCTTTCCGGCACGGTTACTCCCTCTACCCCTAAAATCGGTCCCAATTTTATCTAAATGTACGATTTTCTTTTTTTTGATATAGTCAGTCTATTCATAAAATTCCTCTTCTTATCCAAACTATTGCTTGAATTTTTTATAGAATATTTATCCCTTAAATTATACTAATTTAAAAATGCAAAATTGCATACCAAAAATGCAAAATTGCATACCAAAAATGCAAAATTGCATACCAAAAATGCAAACCTAATAAACTCGGTTCTGGTGCAAGAAATCTATCATACTTGGACATACTGATGCTAGTACTCTAAAAGGATGTGATTGGTATGGAAAAACAAAATCTATTCAAATGGAAGCATTATCAACCTGATATGATTTTATTAACTATGAGATGGTACGTACCTACGGTGGGGTACAGCCGAGATACGTGTAAAAATAGGTCATAGGCTTACTTTTATTTCCAACTATGACCTATTGAGCTTATAGAGGGATCGTTTCTTCTATTGGTTGGGGGATTTTCTGTAAATCAATTACATAATCCCCAAAGCGTTTTATATGTCTAGTCATATAAGGACTTAGCCTTTCTAAATCTTGGCGTGAAAAGCGATAACCTTCTTTTTTTAGTTGCCATAAAATCATAGTGATATCTACTACATTCTGAAAAATTACAGAATTGGTGATTAAATCATTGTATTTAATACGTTTTTCCTGTTCGATTGGATCGTTTTCCGTAATAATACCATCGCCGCCAAAAAACAACCATTTTGAAAAACCATTATAGGCTTCTACTTTATTGGTACTAGCTGAAATTTGTTCACGTAATTTCATATCTGAAATATATTGAAGAAGGAATATTGTTCGAATCACTCTTCCAAGCTCTCGAAACGCTTGATATAATCGGTTTTTCTTACTATTACTACTTAACTTTCTAAGAAGCGTCGAAGGTAATATTTTTCCCATCTTAATTGAAACAACTACTTGGAATAAGTCTTTCCAATGTGTTTCAATCAATTTCCAATCAATTGCATCTTTAAATAAAGGATCTATATGTTTATAATGAGTATGTTTATCTGGACGGAAAAATTTTAAATCTTTCCAATTTCGAATTCTAGGCATAAGATGAATTCCTAATAGATAGGATAAGGCAAATACAGGTGTCGATTGTCCTTGTGTATCTGCATGAAGAGTATCTGGTTGAATATCAGATTTATTTTTTAATAACCCATCAATAATATATACCGCTTCCCAAACACCACAGGGGATAAAATGACTAAAAAGAGCGATATAATTATCCGCAACATGATGATAGGCAAGCCCCCCATATCCGCCATAACGAATGTGGTATTCTGATACTAGATTTTCTATATACATATCATGTTTTGTTCCATCAGCTGAAGCTACTTTTCCCGTTCCCCATAATTTTGGCAGACTAAATGTATGATATTGATTCAAAACATCCTGAAGTGCCGCATTTAATTTTGGAATATGAATATGTCTACGATTCACAAAAGAAAGCATGTGAGCTGTAATCATATTACGCATATGTTTGGCTGTTTGCGTTGGTCCTAAATTACATCCATATCCAAATGTAGTAACGATATAACGTTCCGTTGGATTTTCTAATTTAGGATCAGATCCGGATAAAGGACCAAAATGTCTTGTCCAATGAGTCCAATGTTCTACATTGCAAAGTATATCCAATACGGTTCGTTCTGGTAAACGTTGTATAATTTCTTTTTCTAGCAATTTACTACTTGTAGACACATCTCTTCGTGCTAATCGTTTTAAAATAGGTTCTCCATCTTCTGTTATAATTACCTGGCCATTATTCGGATAATTTAAATCTACCTTATTGGCGATAGAAGTTAATTTGTATTTCAGTTGTTTAACAAAATGAGTAGGAGATGAAGGGAAATTAAGTTCTTTACAATACTCCTTAACTAGCGGTTCGCATTCTTCCCAAGGTAGTAATTGGTTCCTATAATCAGCGTATTTTTCAGAACCTTGTACACTCACATCACCTGTCTTTAATTCTGAAGCTAAATAGGAAAATATACATATTTCAAGGCGTTTACGATACAATAAATTCGTATTCTTTCCAACTCGAAGAGTTTGTCTCCATTGCTCGTTTGCAAATGATAAATCAAGATTAGTAGGAAGGTGTTCTACCCTTCGATTTTCATTTAGCAACAAAAATTGTAAAGCTTTTATAAGTGAATCATCTTGAGTCGTTGAATCCAATTTTAATAATGAAATCAATCGAAATAAGGGCTTTCTATGACTGTTATAGAACTTTTCTAATAGAGGAAGATAATTATTCCCGTTATACGCAGAAATAGCTAAACAATTTTGTTGTAAGGAATCGATACCGCCTTTTTCTTCGAATAACTCCGTTATTTTACTTCCTATCATGTTCGTATCATCATACATATGAGTCGTATGTAAAACTTCACTTAATATAGAAATAAGGTTTTCACTTATAGAACGTTGCTGTTCTCGTAAAAGAGTCAATTCTTCTTTTCCTCTTTTATGTATCCTAGCAATTCTCTTTAAAAACATATCTATTATGTTATCTCTTGTTGCAATTTGTGAACGATAAATAACAGACAATAACAACATATACCTTTTGGCCATATGAAAGTCTTTTATTTCTGATGCATCTAAAACTAGTGCTTCTGATGCAAAGTGTTTAATTTTAGAATTTGGAATCTCTTTTAATAGTTCCTCGATGTTCGACATAAAAGATGTAATAAAATCTAGTTTGTTTTGTAGCTCTTTCATATGAGAAATTGAGGGGCTTTTAGGAAGTTCTTTAAAATAATTAAAACCAGAGTGCTTAGTTTCTTGTGAAGTATAAAGTAATTCATCAAGTTTATGTTTTTCTTGTTTTGACAATCGAGTCATAACTATATGACACAATTGGTTGTTAACCAGTGTTCGGACACGACGAGCAAGTCTATCTAAAGTACTGAATGCTGGCAATTCATAACGTTCTTTAATTAATTCTTCAATTGCCACATTAATTAAATCCGGAGGATGATCCATCACATGAGAAGCATGGTAGATAGCCTTTGTAGCTACATGCAAAGCGTCTTTTCCAAATGCATATACCTGTAAATATTGACGAATTTCTTTTTGATGTCGATACATCACTTTTGGATTGAATTTAAGTTCTATTTCATCAGAAATATTAAGGCATGACCGAATATGTTGAAGCACCATTGGTGGAATATCCTTAGGTCGTGGGAAATAACCTAATCGTTGAAAAGACTTTAACATGACTAAACAATTAAAAACCGAACTTTCTCCACGTGCTACACGATGTGCAAATATATTTTCCTCATGTGTAATCGTATAAATTGTTGCAAGTTCTTTCTTAGTTATATTTTGTTTAAAGCTGGGATATGCTGTACGTTCAACTGAAGTCACTTTTATTCCTCCTGATTAGAATTATGTCAAAAGTAATTATCGATTCTTTCATCTTACGATAAAAAGTTTATTCTTGTCTATTATGGGTAGACCCTAATCATCCATCAAGGGATTGTTGAAAACACTTCGTACTAATTGTATGATTAGGGTGTGTGATAATTAATTAGAAAATGAGGTGAATTTTTACAAATGAAAATTGCTTATGCTAGAGTTTCAACTTTAGAGCAAAATTTAAATAGACAAATACAAACATTAAAAGAATTTGGAGCGGAAAAAATATTCACGGAACAAAAATCTGGTGCATCAGTTCACGATAGAGAAGCATTTCAAGAGGCGTTACAATTTATTCGAAGTGGAGATACATTTATGGTAGAAGCGATTGACAGACTTGGACGTAATTATGATGAAATTATCCAGACTGTTAATTACCTAAAGAGAAAGGAAGTAAAGCTAATTATTACTAGCCTACCTATTATGGCGGAAGCAATTGGAAATTCTTTATTAGATAAATTTATTAAAGATTTAATCGTTCAAATCTTAGCTATGATTGCGGAACAAGAACGAACAGAAACAAAAAGGAGACAAGCACAAGGAATTTCGATTGCTAAACAGAAAGGCATCTATAAAGGAAGACCAACTATCTATTCTCCAACAGCAAAAGATCCTCAAAAACGGTTAGTGTACAATCGAGTGGTTGAAATGTTAAACAATGGCGAAGCTATTTCTCATATTGCAAAAGAAAACGGGATAACTCGGCAAACCGTCTACAGAATAAAGCATGCTATATCTAATTAAGACAGTTATATTTAGGACATATATTCATTTTAGAAAGGATAATTTTAAAAATGGAAATAGAGAATTTACTTAGAGTTACGACAAGGTGGGCATTAAGAGATTGGCTTGAGGAAAATTCAAAAACAGAAAGGTTTTGTTGGGTGATAGTAAGTATAACTGAACAACCAGAAGTGATTCAGTATTTAGATGCAGTTGAAGAAGCATTATGTTTTGGGTGGATTGATGGCATAAAGAAGAAAATATCAGATACTGAACTTGCTCAAAGGCTTTCTCCAAGAAAGAAAAACAGTAATTGGACAGAATTAAACAAGGAAAGAGTAAGGAGATTAAATCAATTAGGTTTGATGAAAGAAGAAGGACTGAGAGTTCTTCCTGATATGCGGCCTGAATCTTTTACTATAGATGCAGATATTGAAACTCGACTGAAAGAAGATGACCAATTATATCAAAACTTCATTAATTTTCCTGATCTATACCGAAGGATTAGAATTGATACGATACAAAGTTATAGAAATGAACCTAATATTTTTAATAAAAGATTGGATAAGTTTATTGAAAATACCAGAGAAAATAAAATGTACGGTCAATGGAATGACAATGGTCGCTTAATCAATTATTAAGGAAAGGAAATAAGAATTGAAATTAGAACGTTTGATATCAATCATATTCAAGCTCTTAAATAATGAAATTTTGTCAGCTTCTAGTTTAGCTGATGAATTTCAAGTATCACCACGGACAATTTATAGGGACATCGAAGCTATTTGTGCTGCTGGAATACCAGTTGTTTCTTACCAAGGGACTAACGGGGGATTCGGTATAATAAAGGGATACAAATTTGATAAAAGCTTAATGGGTTCTTATGATATTCCGAATCTAATTACAGTATTAAGTAGTTTATCGAATATTTTTAAAGATAAAGAAATTGAACATACGATAGATAGACTAAAATTACTGGATACAAACAGTAATAATAAGTCTTTATTAGTTGACTTGGAAAGCCATAGAACAGAACCCAATTCATTAATGAATCTGCGAAAAGCTATACATGAAAAAAAGGTAATACACTTTAATTATGTAAGTAATAAAAATGAATTTACATCTCGTGAAGTAGAACCTATTCACCTTCATTATAAGTTCCGTAACTGGTATATGTATGGTTATTGTAGAGAACGTCAAAATTATAGAGAATTTAGATCATCACGTATGATGGATGTAACACTGACACAAAAAAAGTTTTTACAACATCACGAAATTAAAGATGAAGCATTTTATTCGAACCGTAATCTGGTGGGGTTTGAGGATGTAGTAATCTGGGTGAGTCCTAATTCCTTAGCAGAAGCATTAGACCAATTCCAGAATTCTTCAAAAACCATTAACGATGACGGAAGTATGACAATTACAATTTCTGTTTATCAACCTCTACAGGCTGGATGGCTTAAATCGATTCTTTTAAGCTTTGGTAGCGGTGCTAAAATTGTAAAACCGGTGGAACTACAATCAATTTTAATAGATGAGGCAAAAAAAATAATAAAAGTTTATGAAGATATATGACAAGCTGCTGTCATATATCTTTTTTTATAATCTAGATATCAACTTTAAAAAAACAAAACTAAAGGAGTAGCTGTTAAATGAACCATGCAAAAAATATGTATAAGTACCATCTTTGGGCTAATAAGGCGTTACTAGAAAGAATAAAAGAATTACCAAACAATGTCCTATATAAAGAGGCTAATAGTTCATATCCAAATATTGCTCAAACGTTTAGCCATATCTATGTAGTAGATGTAATGTGGTTACAAGTACTTAAAGGAATTGGTATGCAAGAAGCATTGGAAGCTTCTATGTCATTATTAGAAAAGACTAATTTATATTCTGTTGATGAATTTATTAAGTCTTTCGAAGAACTAGCTTCACAGTATGAAGAATGGATGAATAGCCAAAAAGATTTAGAACAAAAAATTAATTTGAATAATCCTTGGTCAGGTGCTAGAGAGACTGCATACTCAGAAATTTTATTTCACGTTGCTAACCATGGTACCTATCATCGAGGTAACATAACAACCATGCTAAGACAACAAGGGCACGCTTCAACAATGAATGACCTCGCTTTATATTGGTATCAGAGTTAAGGCAAATAGTACTTGTAAATTAATGATAGTTCGTATGAGAATACAAATAAAATATTAATCTGCTTTCTATATAAATGCCCTTTAATAAAACTAACGGTGGCGTTAGCTTAATAAGCCAAATTAAAAATCGATTCCTAAACGTAAAGGAATCGATTTTTCTATGCTGTAGTTTTCTTAACGTTGTAAATCCGTATTTTCCTGACGTTATCCCTGGTACAAGAAATTTTATATGATAACCAACACTATTTGATTCTATTGTTACATAAACCACTTATTCCCACTTTTAGGGGGATGGACAAAAACACCCTTATATGATTATTTTATCCTGGTTTTCATTTGTCACCTAAACGTTTGTTTACATGACAAGCGAAAATGAAAGATTAGATGAATACAGGGATTTTATAAAAAAACAAATTGGAAATAAAAGTAAGCCTATGACCTATTTTTACATGTATCTCGGCTGTACCCCTAAATTCACTTCTTGTTTTGTATGTAATGCCTCATGTAATGTCAATTCTATCTCTTCAATTTGTTGTTCATCCAACACAGGCTTTTCTATTTTCAATTGTTCTTGAATAATTTGATTGATTCCCTCAAACTGTTCAGACATTGCAGCAAACGGTGTCCATTTGACCATTCTTCTCCCTTTTGGCATATTAGCGTTATTCATGATTTATGTCCTCTTATAAGTGTGTTTCTGTGTCTAGCTGTAGCGCTATGCGTGTAGGAAATCCCTCGTAAAATACTGTTCTTCCCAAACTTTGTGCGGATTTCATCCATTACTTTTGTTAACCTCATTTCTTGCTCTCGCTGCGTTATGTTATCAAAAAGAGAAATTTGTTCCTCCCCTTCCTGGATTAGATTCATTAGAGAAATGTTTATGCTGCGAATGGGTTCGCCAGTATATTGTTGATGTAAAAAGTATGTACAGATATGATAAATATCCATCGTTAAATTTGTTGGGCGGCTTAAAGTAGGTGTCTTTCTAAAGCCACCTTACTCATTAATGGGTTAGGAGCAATTCCGATGGTACATTCAATTCGTGTATGATCGTATATTTCGCGTTTGAATTTGTTGGCGAATAAATGAATACTATCAGTAATATCCATGAAGAATTCATCAATGGAATACTGGTGGAAATCCTCGATAGATGGTACGTATTGCAAAGCTAATTTTGTTATGTAATTGGAGCATTTTATATAGGTGCTCATAATTGGATTTACCACAAGAATGTCTTTTCTGCGAGGAATCTCGTATAGCCTTGCCATCTTCTTTACACCCAATGCTTTTAATGGTGGAGTTGCAGCTAGAACGATTGAACCGTTTCTATTTACATCATCGACTACAGCTAATTTAGTATGCATAGGATCTAATCCCATCTTGATGCAACTTACTGAAGCGTAAAAACTGCGTAAGTCTATGCACATCACAACATGATTTGGTAAACAGGAATAGTCATACACTGTGCAATCCTCCTTGGGGTAAGAACTCTTGTTCTTATTATATACAAACTTACGTTCTTGTATAAAGCATTTTTTGTAAAAAAATGATGAAGAGGAGTCACTTGAAGATGAAAGGAAATTGCAAGGAATGATGAAATACCTTAATGCAGGAGGTGTTGTAGCGCTATGTCGGATATGGAAATAGTTTATACGGCTAATGAGGTTTACAATCGCTTGGGAGTGAGTAGCAGTACACTCAGAAAGTATATGGAAGTGTTGCAACGTGAAGGTGTATGAGGTCAAGAAAAATAGTCGAGGTAGAAGATAATATACAGAGTATGACGTTATGCTGGTTGAAAAGCTAATTGAACTGAGTAAACATGATGGGATGACGTTAGAAAAAGTAGCTAAGATGATTGCGAATCAATTGAGAGGCACTATGGAAGAAAAGGCTTCGCAGGAGACCGATATAACTCCTTACCACATTAAACTTTTATTCCAAGAAAGTATAGCGCTATGATGGAACAGATAAGCCAGGAACAACAAAGAATGCTTTTAGAAGTTGAGCGAAGACTAGGGGGAGCGTATAGATCAAAAGAATAAGCTGATAGAAGAGAGTAAGAAGGGGCAAAAGGAACGAGAGGAAAGGATAGAAAAAAGATTAGAGCAAAGAGATGAAAATGGTATGTCAACACGAAACTAGACAATTTTTTTAAGGTGTTCCTGCCTGTACTGAACAGGGCTCAAATAGCCTAGTGTGCCATGGATTCTAACATTGTTAAACCAGTTTACGTAGTCGTTTAATTCTAAGGTCAATTCTTCTAAACTTGTGAAGTGACGATCACGAACGAACTCTGTTTTAAAGATTTTATAGGTTGCTTCCGCTACCGCATTATCGTATGGGCAGCCTTTCGCACTTAAT
>NZ_JBIWHY010000035.1:0-29732 GCF_044764345.1 Bacillus sp. NPDC094106
AACTCTCCAATAAAGTTAGTTTGTCTAGCATCATAAAATAAAAATTGACGTTTCACGTTGTTTGTTTCGTTCAGTTTTCAGAGAACTCGTTTGCCGCTTATTTGCGACTTCCTTATGTTAACATTTCTATGTTTCAGTGTCAACTAGGTTTTTTATTTCGTTTGTCGCGTTTTGCTTTGTTGCTATCAGCGACTCGTATAATATTACACCTCATTTATATAATCGTCAATATGTTTTTCTAAAAAATTTAAAAGGACTTACCTAGTACATAATCATCAAGTTAACATTAACTATAGTCATACTATTATTTACCCCGTTATTTGCTGTACTGTTTTATATGTCAAAACTAAATAATCATTAATATAACGGAATTTGGAAAGACCAAATCAATATGTGATTTGGTCTGCTAATTAATATGCGGTTTACGATGTTTCTCTATCAAACTATATTTGTTTACTTTTCTTCTATAATTGGTAGTGAAACGATAAACTGAATAACCCCATCTTCATATTCAGCTCGAATTTCTCCCCCTTGAAGTTCAACAATACTTTTCGCAATGGCAAGTCCAAGTCCTGACCCTTCTGTTACTCTACTTCTGGACTGATCCTTTTTATAAAAACGCTCAAATAAGTTTTCTAATTCTTCTCTCGTAAACTCTTCACTATGATTCGCAACGGTGATTTTGATATTTCGGCGTTGCCTTTGAAGCGAAACTTTAATCTCCCCATCATCTTCACTATATTTAATAGCGTTCATTAATAAATTTTCAAACACACGAACCATCTTCTCTGAATCAATAGCAACATACACACGTTCTTCAGGAATTTGCTTCATAAATATAAGACCATGTTCTTCCGCTTGTGGTACTAGTTCTTCTATTAATTGCTCAAGAAGTTCATTTATGCACACTTCTTGTTTTTCTAATACAATGCTTTCATTCGTTAGTTTTGTATACTCGAATAAATCCTCTATTAAATTCTTCAACTGCTCCGATTTTGAAAATGCGATTCTCATATACTCATCATGTTGTTCTTTATTTTCATACTTTGAATCACGTAGCAAACGCAAATATCCCATAATAGAAGTAAGCGGTGTACGTAAGTCATGCGATACATTTGTGATGAGTTCATTTTTTTGTTTTTCTAATTTACGTTCTTTTTCAATATTAATCATAAGTTGTTCAGCCATGTTATTAATATTCTCTGTTAATGATGCAATTTCATCTTGCCCTTTCTTCTCAATACGATATGCAAGATTTCCTTTTTCAATCTCTTTTACTCCTTGAGCCATCGCTTCAATTTGTTTCATCTTTCTTTTTGTTATATAAAAGAAAGAAAAAATAAAAACAAAAACACCAATCAAAAACGGAAACGGCCCCTCTGTTGTCTCATATATTACTTCCCCTTCAGGAATCCCACTTACGAACATATACAAATTTTTATCTTCAATTGTAATCGGCGAAAAAGCTATAAATTCTTTTCTTGATCTTTCAAAGTTATGATTATAATCTGAGTAGTTAATAGCAAATGATGTCGCATTGCGAATTGTATTATGTAAATTAATTTGTTCTTCTTGTGCCTGCTTCGTTTTATACAAAACCTTTCCACTTTCATCAGTAATAAATACTTTTAAAGCTGTATGCCCTGCCTCTATATTTTGATTTTCTCTTTCTATCATATCCTGCAAAGCGTCTAACTTATTGTCAGTAACCATCATTTCCGCTGTACTTTGGACTTGATTATTAATACTCCTCATTCCAGCACTATAATCAATTGTAGCCCTTCGATTTGCATTTTCAAAAAAAGGTGTCAAACCATTCGCTATAAAAAGCCCTAATAATGCACAGGCAATAAAAGTAGTTATAAGCTGAATTCGTATACTTCGACGAATACTCTTTATTACTCTTTCAATTAATCCTCTTATTTTCTTATACGCATAGGTAAACGGCTTAAATATCTTTCTCAATCTTATACCCCACTCCCCAAACCGTTTTTATATAACGCGGTTTTCTTGGATTCTCTTCGATTTTCTCTCGAATCTTTCGAATATGTACCATTACAGTATTATCAGATTGAAAAGACCTTTCATTCCAGACTTTTTCATAAATTTGTTCAGCACTAAAGACTATACCTGAATTGCGAGCTAGCAACTCTAAAATAGAAAACTCTCGTGGTGTTAATTTCACCTCTTCATCCATAACGGTCACTTCATGTGTCGCTACATTTATCTTCATATCTCCAATTTCAATCTCACTTTCATTTTGAACAACAAATCCATTCATTTTCATATATCGACGAAGCTGTGATTTAATTCTTGCTATAAGTTCTAACGGATTAAATGGTTTCGTTACATAATCATCCGCTCCTGTTGTTAATCCTAAAATTTTATCCATGTCCTGTGTTTTCGCTGATAACATAATAATCGGCATCTCTTTTGCTTCTCTTACTTTCATACACATATGAATCCCATCAATTTTTGGCATCATAATATCTAACACAACTAAATGCACTTCATTCTTCTCTAATATATCTAAGCCCTCTGCTCCATCCTCAGCTTGCAACACTTTATATCCTTCATTTTTTAAGTAAATTGCAATTAAATCCCTAATTTCTTTTTCGTCATCTACAACAAGTATTGTTTCTTGCCCCACAATATCGCCCCCCAAAAACTTTTAAACTCCCTATTTCTTATTATAAGAAAACTTCTGAAGAAAAACGGAACGAAATCCTTAAGATTTTCTGAAGACGCAAAAAGGTCTAGACTCTCCTTAGTCTAGACCTTCTAAAAACCCCTCTATTGACGAACGTAGATAAAATACAATACGAATAAGACTCCCAGCACATACATAATTGGATGAATTTCTTTACGGCGACCACTTACAACCATCGTAATTGGATAGAAGATAAATCCAATCGCAATCCCTGTTGCAATGCTATACGTAAGTGGCATAGAAATAATTGTGAAGAATGCTGGTACTGCAATCTCGAATTTCTTCCAATCAATTTCTCCTAGAGATGAAACCATCAAAATCCCCACAATAATTAAAGCCGGTGCCGTTACAGACGGCGTTACAACACTTAATAATGGTGAAAAGAAAAGTGCTAACAAGAAAAATCCTGCTGTTACAACTGCTGTAAATCCTGAACGTCCTCCCGCCGCTACCCCTGCAGACGATTCAATGTAAGACGTTGTCGTAGATGTACCAAGAATCGCACCAATTACAGTTGCAATCGCATCTGCAAATAACGCTTTTCCTGCACGTGGTAATTTATTGTCCTTCATTAACCCCGCTTGATTCGCAACTGCAACAAGTGTACCTGCTGTATCAAAGAAGTCGATAAAGAAGAACGTTATAATCACAATCCCCATTTGAACAGTGAAAATATCTCCGAAGTGATTTAGCGCCACACCGAACGTAGGTTCTAGACTTGGAATTGCGCCCACTACAGATTTTGGTGTATCAATTAATCCTGTCGCTACACCCAAGATCGCTGTAAGAATCATCCCATAGAACACTGCACCATTTATCTTTTTAATCATTAAGATAATCGTAATAACTACACCGAAAATTGCAAGCAATGTTGTGCCCTTTGTTAAATCCCCCAATCCAACAAGAACGGCATCATTTTTCACAATAATTCCTGCATTTTGAAAACCAAGAAAAGCGATAAATAAACCAATACCTGCTGCTACCGCAAATTTTAGCTCCGCTGGAATTGCATTAATAATTTTTTCACGAATACCAGAAGCAGTAAGAATAATAAAAATAATACCTGACATTAACGTTCCGGCAATCGCTGTTTGCCATGGAATCCCCATTGTTAACACTGCTGTATAAGCAAAGAATGCATTGATTCCCATTCCTGGTGCTAAAGCAATTGGATACTTTGCAAAAATCCCCATAATCAGTGAACCAATTGCGGCTGCTAATGCAGTAGCGACAAATACCGCACCTGGATCCATTCCTGTTCCTGCTGGTAATCCTTTAATATTTCCCAGCGACAGCGTAGCAGGATTGACAAATAATACATAAGCCATAGATAAAAATGTCGTTAACCCTGCAACGAACTCTGTTTTATAGTTCGTACCGAGCTCATCGAACTGAAAATAACGCTTCATTCTACGTTTCCCCCGTTATATAATTGCTCGTCGTAATCCTCCCTAGCCCTCTTTTATCCATAAAAATAAAAAAGGCTTCCATTGCATATATGGAAGCGTTCTGTAAATAAAGGTAGGCTAATCCCTTCCTTTATGAAAACGCCTCGTAGTCAAGCCATTTACGGTAGCTAGGTAGAAACTTTCGGGCCATATCCCCGATATTATACGACGGCTGTAATATTCATTTTTCGTATCAATTACATACTCATATTAACTCACATATAGGTGTATGTCAATTTGAAAAACGAACATTTTGCACATTTATTTATTTTTCGTTCGTATAAACCATAAAAAAGATCCATCTATGCATAAAATCACAGATGGATCTTCCTTTAAATAAATAAACCTTATTCTATTCCCACTCAATAGTTGCTGGTGGCTTACTCGTTACATCATACACAATACGGTTCACGTGTTTTACTTCGTTTACGATACGTACAGAGATTTTCTCTAACACATCCCAAGGAATACGTGCCCAATCTGCTGTCATACCGTCAATTGATGTTACCGCACGGATACCTACTGTGTAATCGTAAGTACGCTCGTCACCCATAACACCTACGCTGCGCATACCAGGAAGCGCAGTGAAGTATTGCCAGATTTCGCGGTCTAATCCTGCTTTTATAATTTCTTCACGTAAAATCGCATCGGATTCACGAACGATTTCTAATTTTTCTTCTGTGATTTCGCCTAATACACGGATACCAAGTCCTGGACCCGGGAACGGTTGACGCCATACGATTTCATCAGGAATTCCTAGTTCAGATCCTAATACACGTACTTCATCTTTAAATAGAGTGTTTAAAGGCTCAATTAATTTGAACTGCATATCTTCTGGAAGTCCACCAACGTTATGGTGAGATTTAATTGTTTGTGCAGTTGCTGTACCACTTTCAACAATATCTGTGTACAGTGTACCTTGTGCTAAGAAGTCCATTCCTTCTAATCTAGAAGCTTCATCATCAAATACGTAAATAAATTCATTACCAATGATTTTGCGTTTTTGTTCTGGATCTTCTACACCTTTTAACTTGTTCATGAAGCGTTCTTTTGCATCCACTTTAATAACGTTCATGTGGAAGCCTTCGCTAAATGTTTTCATAACACCTTCCGCTTCACCTTTACGAAGTAAACCATGGTCAACGAAAATACATGTTAATTGGTCACCGATTGCTTTATGGATTAATACTGCTACAACAGAAGAGTCTACGCCGCCACTAAGTGCGCATAGTACTTTTTTATCGCCAACAGTTTCACGGATTTTCTCTAATTCTACTTCAATAAAGTTCTCCATGTTCCAGCCTTCAGAGCAACCGCATACGCCGAATACGAAGTTTTTAATTAAATCATTACCGTGCTCAGAGTGACGTACTTCTGGGTGGAATTGTACACCGTATAAGTTTTGCGCTTCATTGCTCATGCCAGCAATTGGACAAGACTCACTTGTTGCGTCTACTACAAATCCTTCTGGTAAACCAGTTACTAAGTCACCATGGCTCATCCATACAACTTGCTCTTCTGGAAGATTCGCATATAATTTTGATTCGTTCTCTACTTTAAGAACTGCTTTTCCGTACTCACGATGGTTTGCACGCTCTACTTTTCCACCAAAGTGTTTTGTCATAAGCTGCATGCCGTAACAAATACCGAAAATCGGTAAACCTAGGTCAAAGATTTTTTCGTCACAGTGGAATGCATTCTCACCGTATACGCTATTTGGTCCACCAGAGAAAATAATCCCTTTTGGATTCATTGCTTTAATTTCTTCTGCAGTAATTGTATGCGGATGAAGCTCACTGTACACACCGAACTCACGAATGCGACGTGCAATTAACTGATTGTACTGACTTCCAAAGTCTAAAACGATAATCGTATCGTGCTGTTTTTTCAAAATAATCACCCCAACGTTAGTTCTATATATAAATATTTTCACCAATTTGGCAAAAAGCATTACCCATGTAATAAAAAAAGCCAGTCCTCCGCCCTCAGTCTCATAACAAAGAAAAGGCAGGAGTCTGACTTTATAAAGATAGTATTCCGCTCTTTATAAATATAAGACGCACTGCCTTCATAGTCAGGTTGTTTACGGTAACCCGGTAGAGACTCTCAAACCATATCATTGAGGATATATGAAGGATTGTTTTATATTATCTTCCTAGATTCTAACAATGAAGTATCAATACGGTCAAGAGAGAAAGCGACAAAATTCTACAGAAATTAGTTTCTCCGTGCGACAGAACCTTTATTACTATAATTTTTTTACATCTTACAACAAAAAAACATCCACCTCTATATAGAGATGGATGTTCGGCTGACGGATGAAATTACATCATTCCGCCCATCAAGCTTTATATATAATAGAAGAAAACAGACACAAAAAAGGCTATTATATCAATATCCTCGAGCAATTCCATTACTTAAAAATACACAATTCAAAACCATTTCGGACACTTTCCGGACACCAAAATCCCTATAAAGAATGGATGTATAACAGCATTAATAATATGATAAATTCATGATATAATGGTTCAGTTGGAATATTATATCCAAATTCTCAAAGGGGGATATATAAGTTATATGTCATTTAACGAAATTGCTGATATAGCTAAAATTATAGGTGCAGCTGTAGGGGTGTGGGGGATTATAAAAGGATTCGGTTCATTCTACATGGAATCTTCCACTACCAATGAATTCGATCAACTCTTTAAAGACAAGGCTACACGGAAACAAATAAATATCTTTACCTTTTTCCAGGATATTCTTATTATTGCAATATCCATGTTCATTGTGCCTGCACTCTATTTCAAGTTTTTTATACCTAATCTAATAACCAAATATGCATTTATTTTAGAACCATTGTATAAACTAAGTTATATATTAGTTACTTTACTCTTTTTAATTCTTATACCAATAAGTCTTTTACCTAAAAAACTCCTTAAAGCTAATTGGTTCAATCGATCTATAAAATGGCTTTCTATAATTCATATGTTTAGTTTTATGTTTTTTTATTGGTGCTTTTTCCATGTAAATATCCCTCAAAGTAATAAATACAATTTCATACTAATTGCTATCATTATTCCTTTATTTATGAGCTTTTTTTATCTATATTTAAGCAAACGATTCAATAAAACTTCTCAACCACAATATCTTATGGAAATCATTAATGAAGAAGAAATAGCAAAGTTAAAATTAATACATAATTTTATTATCGATGATAAAAGAAGTGTATTCCACGAAAAATACAAAGAGGAAAATGGAACCTTTTACGTATGTGATTTTTCATCAAAGGTATATTTAAAGTATTCAAAAATGAAAACAAGAAAAGACTCTTCAAAATAAAATCAACATATCCGAAAGAGCATCCTTTATGGGTGCTTTTTCATTTAACTTTAAAATAAAAATTATTTCGCTTTAATTCATCCCTCGTATAATCCTCATTTAATAAAAGCACTCCGTATGGAATACTTTCATAACCTTCAATATATATATCGAATCAACTACATTTGGAATATGGGTAAGTTCGCTTTGAGATATGTTAATACCTTCAAAAAATATTTAATGAACAAACTCTACTTTAGCGATGCGTTTATTAATGAAAAGAAAAAAGAGCCTCAAGCATTTAGCTATAAGCCCTCTTTTGAAAATTAATATTTTACAGCTCTAACAAAACTTGATATAAACTAGTTTTTAAGCATGTCCAAATAATACATACAGCGAATAACGAAAATCGAAATTAATAAGCATAACAAAAACAATCTGTTCTTGTAATATCTATTATTCTATATTACTGATTGATATAGTCTAGTAGATTAATAAAAGAGGGACCTTATCCCCTTATTTTTTTAAATTTAAGGCTCTTCTTAAGAGGCGTTAGTTAGCCAAAATTCAAATTACCTCTAGTCTTGGATAGATAATTTTTTAAAAGCCAATTCACCTAAATTAATAATATTGTATATTCCTGAATCTATATCTTCCATCATTTTCTCAGGGATTTTCCCTTCTTCTCTAGTAAAACCAACAATAATTTGTGCCTCGTTCTCCAATTGGGTCATCTTTTTAAACAAGGCTTCCATGTCATCAGCGATAATACTATGTTGTATAGGTTCATCAAAAATTATTAATCCCGGATGATTACCATTAAATTTATTAGATGTTTCTAACAAAGCGAGTGTAAAAGCCCAGATAGCCCTCGCATTATCACTTGCAGAAGAATCATATTTCAAGTCGTAACTACTGATTTCTGGCATATATGTCGTTTCTGAAATATTTATCTCCTTTACATCAGATACACTTCTATAATTAAAGTCCGTTAAATTTTTAGTGAATTTTTCTTTTAAAAATTTTAACTTTTTTTTATCATTATCCGATAATCTAGTTTTGGGAACTTTTTGCTCTGCTTCAATTATTTTTTTCCATTTACTCGATAATTGTACAAAAGTCGGGATAATATCTTGGAGTAAATTAACTTTTTCTTCACTAGAATTTATTTCCCCTTCTAGTTTCATCCTTTTTAAAATATTTGTTTCTGAATACGCTCCAGTTAAACTGTATATATCATTTAGCAAGGCTTTTTTCAAACTCATTAGATTACTTTTTGCTCCAGAAATTTCTTTGCTTTGCTTATCTAAATGGATTTTTTGTTCTTGTCTTTGTTGAATCATGCTTGAAAAAAGCTTTGCCTGATCATTTAAATGAGTAATATTATCGTCTAAAGACATAACCTTTGAATATTGTTGATTAACTAATAAAGAGTCTTGGATAGATTGATTACACACTGGACACTGACTATCGAAACTCATTATCTTTTCTTTTGAACCTAAAATTTGTAGTTTTTTTGCATCTTTATTATTTTGTATATCTTCTAAGAGTAAATTGTAATTTTTTTGGAATTTATTAATTTCAGCTTTATTCATTTCTCGTTTCTGAATAAGTTCTCTCTCGAGCTGTCCTAATTTATTCAGTTGTATATCAACCTCTTCTAATTCAAATTTTAATCCTTCTTCTTCATCATTATTTTTTTTGACCATGCTTCTAGAAAGTTCACTTAGCTTCTCTTTTAAAGTATTAATAAATTCTTCGGCAGGAATATCTGCTTTATTTTCATCACTGCTAGTAAGCTTTATCATTCTTTTATTAATCATATCTTCTTCGATAAGAATAGGTGATGAATTTAACCCTATAATATTAAAGGGGAAAACTTTCGACTTTAATTCTATAAAAAGTTTTTCCCATTCACTTATTAACATTTCTTTTTTTATTTTTATGTCTGCTTTATTTTTTTCGATACTAAGAGCATCTAAATTTAGTATATATTCAATAGTTCTCTTTTTAGGTTCAATGATGCTATAATTGGGTACTCGAACTAATATATCTCCCCATCCTCTTTTTTGTTCAATTACCATTGCAGCAAATATGTTTTGCAAATAAAGTTTTACATTTGCTCCCTTATAACTCGGAACATCTGGCAATTTTAAATCTAAATAACTTTCTAAAAAAGTAAAAAATCCTCTTTTATTTTTAGCAGAGTTTGGTGAGTGGACATACATATCTTCTGATTTTGTTTCCTTCTCACTAATATTTTTTAATGTCGAATAGTATACCGTTATAAGACTGGAGTCTCTGTTCATATCATTAGTTGTACGATATATGGTTATTGGATTTTTTCCATTAGTAATCTCTAGATATATATTCGATCCAATTACTTTATATTCAGTTCTATTTTCATCCCATATGATATTTGTTAAACCAGTGCTTAATACCTTATAACCTTTTCCACCTATTATTTCTTCCATTCCCAAGCAATATAGAATTGTTGAAATTACAGTACTTTTCCCACTAGTATTTTTATTATTACTTGTTATTAGATTCAAGCCATCGTTAAATGTTGAGCTTAACCCCATAACTAAATTATTTTCAGTAGTTAATACCCTAATTTCTAAATTATTTATTTTTAGCATATATTATTCACACCTAACTGTATGTTATTTCTCATTTCGTTTACAAGACTTTCAGGAAGAGAGTCTCCAACCTGCTTCAAATAGGAAATTTCATTAATGAAAATATTGTTATTTAAAATTTCATTAGTAAAGTGTTTCCCTTTATTTAAAAGTCGATATGTACCATTTTTTTGTTGTTTAATTAAACCCTCAGCTAATAGATATAAAATAGCTTTATTTACAGTGGGAGTATATCTAAAAATGATTTGATAAGGATCCTTTTTAAGCATTTGCAGGAAAAATTCTCTTTGTTCTTGATTATAATAGTAATTCGCAATCAACTGAATTTTTGCTATCGAGCAACCTGATTTAGAGCTCGTAATTTTTAAAATCATACAAATAAAAGAAATTTTATAAGATAGCCGACTATGGTATGGTACAGCTTCAGGCTTGGATTTAAAAATTATTTTGTTTATTCCATTGATTATTAAGTTATCGTTATTCATTAGAAGCTCCTTCAAACTCCATGGAACAGTCTGCTAACCATTTAGCTGTTGTTTGGAGTTGTATTCTCATTATTGACTCTTCACTTAAATAATTGACTTTTTTCCTTAGCGAATCAGAAAATTCCTTATTCAGTTTATTGAACACTGTTGTATTCATAGTACAATCTTGTATCATTAGAGTTTCCATAACCACTTTATTTTTAAATTCATTTATTAATTCCTGCAAATCATTTAAAATTTCTTGAGACACTTCTCCTATAGCCGACATTTCTGCTATACCAGATACATATTGCTTCATAAAAAGATCAATTAATTTCTCTTGTTTTACTTTAGAAACATTTAATGCTTGAACTTTTCTGGTTACATTGCTAATTTTTTCATTGGAAACTTCAGTCCAATCAATATCACTATCGACAATTTTAGTATCTAGTTTTATTTTGCTATTTTGTCTTCTTATTAATTTTGAAATTTGAGAAGCAACGTGTTTTTCCGTACATATATTAATTTTAAAGTCTTTATGTATATAATCATAAAATTTAATATCTTGACTTACTTTGTTTCTTACTTCTTCAGCCTTCTTATTAGCATGTATTATCAGGTTTTTACTTGTGTACTTTGGAGTCATAAAAATCCATTCTTCTATAGGTTGCATTCCAAATTTCTTAAGGTTTTTTTTCGCATTTTCAGAATCTATTAATTTCCCGATATCTTTTGTCATTTTATCTCGCTGATGATTATATAATTCTTCTACTGAATAATTAGGGTCATCCGGATAATAGCATTGAATCGCTATTCCTTTCCCAGTTTTGGTGAATCCTTCAATCCCACCATCTCCTTGGCAAAATGCAGGTACCTCATGAAAGTCATAATCACTATACTTCTCTATACAATAATCAATACAAATCTCTTCCCATTTATGTGAATCCATCTCAATATTTAATAGTTTTAAGAACAATTACATCATCTCCAATAATAATTTCAAAGAAATCTTTCTTTCTTGGATAGGTTCATTTTTTATATAACCGATATCTATATCTATCTCTTCATTACTACTAATAATTCTTACAGTTGCAATATTAAGTTCCGTATATAAATGAAGGATTTCTATTTCATTATCAATAAAAAAGAGCTTTTTTATAAACATTTCAAATCCTCCTTCTGGGTTATTTTAACATGTATTTACAAAACCTACCTTATCGAAACAATGAAAACTATTAATATCCATTTTTATACTTTTGGAGATGTTTCTTAAACCAAGAAATAGCAAAAAATAAATCATAAATATTTAGAAGGGATGAAAAGGAAATACTTTATTTTATAACTTACAATATCAACCTTTTAGTTTGGTATAATTGTCCACCAATAAAAATGGGGACAATTAAATGATCCCCACCAACTTTTTTATGTAATAAAAAGAGCAACTATGCATTAGCTGCTCCTTTCTGACAAATTATTAAATCTCCAAACGATACACAGTTGGTTCTACCTCTGAATAAATTAATTTTCCATCAAGAAGGTTGTATAATTTCAATCCTACTTCATTAACATTCGTATACATTTCCTTCATAATTTCAATTTCCAATCCCTCTGAATTTTCTTGAATAACGAAGGCTGAAAAATCACCAAAGTAAAATACTGCTGCTGTATCTACTGAGCCTTTTACTGCATCTGTGCAATCAAGTGGGAATCCTAGTAACATGTAACTTACTCCACCGTCCACACGATCAATTGTTTTTAAAGCCGGTTCCCCATTCGGTAATTTTAAATCTTCAACGTATTCAAGAGCAGCTTTATTTACAATCCACCTCGCTTTGTTTGTCACATTAGTAGATGGTTTATTTTTCAACTCTTTAATAATTGCTACAGGATCTGTTTGGGTTGGTATAAATACTTTAGCTTTATTCAATAATGATCCTGGATTAAAAGCCTTTTGAGTATTCCCATTAAACATGTAATCAATTTCTTTTTTAAGATACTCTTTCTTCATTAACTCTACAATTAAATCCGCTAAACTAACTTCTCCACCGCTCATCTTCAATAGTTTTCTTTTAACCCTTGAAATAGAATCAAATTCCACAGGAGATAAAACATCTGCATTTAACCCTATGCTATTCACTTCAATCTCATTTTCATTATCACGTTCTTCTGAATGAACTTCGACTTTGAGATTTGATTCCTCAGTCAAAACTGGGTACCCTAGATTTCCATCAACTGTAACTACTTTCCCATATTTTCTTAGTAAATTTTCCTCTTCAACATAACTAATAATTTCATTAGCAATAGATTTTGGAATAAATGCTTTTCCACTATTTGAAACGGATAGTCCTAATGAACGAGCTTCTTTCTCACTTATATTACCTGTCACATAATTTGCAAAAGCTGAACGAATTTCTTTTTTATTTTTAATTGTTGTAGTCATGATATAATTCTCCTTGTATTTTGTTTTTTGGTTGAGCATAGGATGTTGGTCCAGAACACCCTATGCTTTTTAAGTACCTATTTAAATTTCACTAACAGATTATCGATTTGTTTGAGTAGCTGTTCCCGTTTGTCCAACTGTCTCCATACTCCGTTTCGTCTTTCCCAGACCTCACCTTTCCTTCTTTTTATTAAATTTTTTAATTCCTTCATATCTCTAGATTCGTAGAATTTAGATGCACCTTCATAACGTCTAACTATTTCGCTCACCTCCTTTCAATAATTTTGATAACCTATTACTTTTGCTGTAAAACTAGCATTTTTCATGTTCCAATCTGATATTTTGATACACTTCAACAAGTTCCATACACAATTCATGGTGTACTGGATTTCCCTCTTCAACTGCAGTATTGTATTTTTGAATAAGCTTATCTAATTTTGATCGTTCTTTTTTGTTTAATTTACTGAGTATAGATTGCAGACAATTCTCTATCACTTTACTCACCTCCCTTCAAGTTAAATTCGACAATTATCGACAAAAATAAGATAGAAATATACTTACTTTCACACCCCCCTTTGTTTTTGAAAAATGCCGTCCAACGAAAGAAATAACTGGGGGGGCCGGTCTTTTGAAAAAAAATTTTTTTAAAATTTTAAAAGGGGGGCTTTGAAAAATCGTTTATTTCAATAGCTTCCACAGTTCTCTATCCTCCTGCCTTTAATCTCTCGGCAAACTTGATTCTTCTCATAATCTCAGCATGTTTCTGTTTAATATAGCTTGGACTATACTTTAATTTGCTTCCTATGCTTTCTAACGTCATTCCATCAATATATTTCAACTTAAGTATCTGTTGTTCTAAGCTTTTGAACTTACTCACTAAATCAACAAGCTGTTGCAGCTGTTCTTTCTTAGATGCGAGCTCCATCTTAAGTTGATCCAGTATCTTTTCTGTTTCCTCATCGCTGAGATCCATTGACAATATATTTTTATCTAGATAACTACGACGTTTTAACTCTGCTTTTGTTTTTTCTAATTTGTATTCTAAATAAGCAATATCTTCATCTAGCCTTTGATAATCTTTTAGGCAAACCAATTACATATCACCTACTTAGATTTAATTCTCTTTTCTAATAATCTCTTTACCCGATAGTTTCATCTTCTTTAGAACATAGCCTGTATGAATATAAGGACTATTTTCGTTTGTACAGTGTGATACCCTATGACCTTCACTTGCACCATGATGATGGAAACAATCACACGCCGAGCACCATGTACTAAGATTTCCTGCTGCGTCTCTTTCTATCGCTAATACAACCAGCTCTTTTTTAGTTGCCATTTCTACCATCCTTATTTATTTGATTAGTACTAAGAATCCAAAGTAGTTCCATTACAACTTTTACTTAGTACCTTCCTAAAAAGCTTTGTATATCAATGTTTCTAAAAGTTTTGTCCTTAAAGTACCAAAAGCACCACGTTTTTTAAAAGAACATACCTATTAAGAAATATAGATTGTTTTTTAAAACATTTTTTATTAACAAATATATCTTTTATTTACTTGGTACTTTTAGAACTTTATGTACTATTACCTTATATGTATTGATATATCAGCATTTCGAGAGTACCAAAAATAAAAAACGACTGGTACCTTTTCGCAAAACATGGTACGTTCCAACTTAATCAGTAACTCTTTCTTCAAAATCAAAACCTAATTTTTGAATAATTTCTTTATCTACTGTTACAGCATTAATTTTCCGCCCTTTATGACTAACCTTCCTATAATCAACCTCTTTTCCATCTAAAACATTTGCAACAGTAAAACCTCTGTTCAACCATTCTTTTCTAGTCCGTTTTTCTTCCGCACCCAAGAACTCTTTTAGAAAAGCTGGTGTTAAACAAATAGAATTAAATTTATAAATTGCTTTAATGTTTTTAGGAGCATAGTCATAATAAATTCCATCCCTATTGCTATCCAAGTAAGTTAAAATTTCATTCAATAGTTCTTTGGGCTTATCTATTGCCTTATTTTCTTGGGCGATTTCATCAAAGAGCTTGTCCAGTTGCTCAAGATCTACACTAACCTTTAAAAATTCTTTTAGGAGTCTACCTGCATAATGGACTGTTGCGTAATAAAGGGATAATCTTGTTAAAACTTCATTTCCCTGTGCTTTGTTCATATAAAAATCTTTAAATTTATAAAAAGATGGGAGCAACTCTTTCTTACGTACTTGATACTGTTTTAAAAACTCTAAACCAATGCCCCCATAGTTTGTTTCTAATCCCTTATATAAATCAGCGAAAAATATATAATCTACTCCTTCGAATGGACTACCATTCAAACTCACAATTCGAGCAGCTACACCGCCAGCTTTAGATGCATATTCATTTAAACTTACTTCACCAGTCACCTGACATATATTCTTCCATGTATACTCAATCTGTGAACCATTTAATGAACCTCTTCCCCTGCTACGTCCCCCACTGAAATTGTAGACGAAAGATTGGAGTAATCTTTCATCTGCTTTCCTGCTATCATCTAGGTATAACGGAAAACTATTTAAGAAAGCTGATTTACGTTCAATAGAAACCTTTGTCGCATTGAATTCGTTAATAAGTTGACCTGTTCCCCATACGCTAGCTGCTACCTTCATAGCTGTTGTTTTACCAGTAGAGGTCGAGCCCGCTAGTTCTACAATGAAAGGATCTATTTTTAAATCATGAAGCAGGACACTAGCAAAGGATGATAGAACAAAAAATAATGTTCTTGGATGTTTTTTAATTTTATTAAATACCCCATCTATCCATCCTTCTACTGTCCCAGCTACTTGGAATGATTCAAAAAGTTGCTGTTCTCCTTGATCATTAGGAAGTATTTCATAATCTGTCGCTAATAATGGATGAGCCAAACCATTTTTCACATAACCTAGACGATCTACCATAAGTCCTCTATCAATCTCGGTGAATGCTAAAACCTTATCAAAGTAATCTATTAGTTGCTTTATATTATTATCATTAGCAGGAAATCCTTTATTTGCTAATGGCATCATCTCCCTCTTATTAGCCAATGCTCCAGCTGGAACAATCTCGTTGACGACCTTACCTCTATCATTCCAAGTTAACTCATAATACAATTGTTGCCGTTCAACATTATGTAGCTCTTTTTTAAGAATCGGAACATGCCTAGCAACCATGATTTCTCGTTCATCAACTTCTCCATTCTTAACCTTAGTTTCCACTCTATATAAGGCATTATTCTTTACTTTATAAGGAGATGGAATACATACAGGAGTGATAGAATCCTCTTGTTTTTTCTCACTTTCATTTGTTATTTCCTCATCCAATTTTTCTTCATTTACCTTCTTATAGGCCGAATTAACAACCTTTGTAATATCCTTAATAAGAAATCCCTTTTTGAAAGAAACAAAGTATTTGTGAGCCAATTTAAGGCTGGACAATACTTCCTTTTTTCCCACCTTACAAATTAATAACCTTCTAGCTAAATCATAAAAATCTCCATCACGTGAACCGCTAGTTTCATATGGATAACTCATAGGTGAAGATGTTTTCGCACCATTCCATGCTTTATATAAGAACTGTGGAAGCTCGTCCAATTTTTCGAGACTTTGGGTAACTAGGTAACGCCCTTCTGTATTTTCGGTCGGGAATACGATATACCCCTTTTCTGCTGCACGTGTATCTTGTGTTAAACCTAAACGATTAACGTAATTCTGATACTGACCTTCTTTTTTCGTTAAATCAGTTTCACCTTTGAATATAAACTGCCAACCATTAGGGGTTTTGATTAAATGATGATGAATGTTTTCTCCTTCAAGTAAATCCCTTAGTAACTGACCTTCTTTAGAATCGTCAATGTCGACAATGAAAATACCTTTCGGGACCACACACCCTATCCAGCCACCTTGATCAAGCCATCCATCAATTTTGGCGCTATCTAATGAATGCGTGTTTTTCCAAGAGCCTACTGGTGTTTTTGCTTTTTGATACTCTTGATTGCCCTTTGCATATCCAGTAAGCTTGATAATTTTCGCTCCAGGCATTATGTTGTTAATTGTTTCTGTATAATTCGATATAGTAGATAACAACTTCTCACCTCCCTTGTCACAAGACAAACTTAATGTTACAATACAAAGAACTAATAAATTTAATTTGGAGATATATGAATTCGCCGTTCATATATCTTTTTTTATTGGCTTTTACCACCATTCTTCACAACCTTATTGAATATCTCTTCTTTCAGTTCTGATGCTTTTTCGAAATCTTTATTTAATCCACTCGTTGTATAATTGATTAATTGCCAATATACTCGTAACTTCCTGTGAAATTCGTGGAAGTAGAAATTCTGCTCACCTTTACTTACAACTCTATCCATATCTTCCATCAACCTTGACATAAGGATTTCCACATCTACTAAAGTTTCTACTTTAGCGCCAATTGAACCAATCCCATCGTCTAACTCGTAGACAATATCTCTTAAATTATCTTCTCCATAAGAACCGTCTTTAGAATAATTAGTTACCCTCAATTCTGAGGCCATCCCTACTGTTTTAAAACTTGCAGATATTGGTTGTTCTTTTGCCACTGTTAATTGATCCATGTTTCCAACGCTCCTTATTTACTGTTCAGTTCACGTAATTTTTGCTTCGCTTCAAACTCCATGGCTTCTAAAATCTCAGGATTTTTTCTTGCTACAGCACATCGTTTTACAATTTCATACCCCTTCATGATTCTTGTGGCGGATAACACTCCGTTCATATGTATTCACCTCCTACTTAGACCATCTGACCAATACAAAAGTGCTACTTAGTTTAAAGCAAACTTTGATAAAGTTTTATATCGTTATTAGTAGCGTTCATATTGGAAGTCATATCATCCAAAAATTCATCTACTTCATTTTTCTTAAACAGATACTTACTTCCGCATCTGTAGTATTTGAGACCATTTTTCAGAAAATGTTCATCGATAGTTGGCTTACTAATGTTTAGATACTCGGATAACTCTTTATAAGTTAAAAAATATTTTTCTTTAGCTAATTCCTCAACTTTTTCATTAATTGCTTTTTCCAGCATAGTATTAACGGTCTTTTCATCAATCTGAACATTTAACAATTTACTCACCTCCTTTTATTTTTTTGCTCGATCTCTCCTCAATTGCGAAAATATCATCAAAATTTAATAGCAAGGTATCACAAATTTTTTTCGCAGTATCAGGTCTTGGTGATTGTTTCCCATTTGATATTTGAATGAATGTCGCTTCTGACACACCGCTTTCACGTGCAAAAGCACGTTTAGAAAACCCTCTTTTTGCAATAATCCCATTAAATTCACTACGAGATTTTAATACAATCAACTTTTACACCACCTTTGTAAACAACACAATTAACAAAATGATTAACTTATTGGTTATTTCGATTTGCATATTCATCATAATGCTACAATAATTGGTTGTCAAGTCATTTTGATTAGTATATTGGTTATTTTGATTAGTTATGATATCATTAGGGTAAACTAATTCAAAAAAGGAGTTTATTTTTATGGGACTAATTTATTGTAATTTAAGGGTTTTAATGGCTGAACGAGGGCTTAACATTCAAAAAGTTAAAGATAAAACTACTCTATCTAGGACAACCATTTCTAACTTGTACAATAATTATGGATCGGGAATTCAATTTGATACCATGAGACAATTATGTGAATTACTAAAGTGCAAACCTGGCGACCTAATTTCTTACATTGATATAAAGCCAGAATTCGAAGTTATTACTGAAGAACCAAAAATATCAATGGATGAGTATACTCATGTAGATGAAGATGGAAACGGATATCAGTTTATTTCACAAATCGACACAGAGCTAACACTACATTGCAAACTTTGGTACGAGGGAGAAAATCATGAATTTGATTTTCAAATAGAAGTAATGTATAAGATAAACGAGAAAAAACTTATCGATGGTTTACACATCGGGATTCCTCCACTTTTTGAATTTAAGTTAGATCAACTCCAATTATCTGGGTATGTGGAATCCTATGTTTATAACAAATTAGATGATTTTCTAATCGAATGGGGTATTGAATACTTTAATGATGAAATTGAAGGAAGTGACACCTTATATATCGATCACTTTGAGTTACTAAAATAAAAAAGAGGAGAATTCGATGGCATACATCTATAAAAAGGGGAAAAAGTGGGCGTTCCGTGCATATATGGGTACTGATCCCGTAACAGGAAAGGAAATAAAAAAGAGCAAATCTGGTTTTTTGACTCAAAAGGACGCAAAACTTGCAGCCGCCTTATTCGAAAGACAATTTCATAATGGAGAATACATTCAGCCTTCTAAAATGGCCTTCTTAAACCTTTATAACGATTGGGAAAGGCATTATAGTCAAGATGCCAAAGAAAGCAGTGTGAGGGCTAGAAGGATTGCTTTAAAGCATATTATTAATGAGTTTGGACAACTTCCGATTCAAAAGATAACTAAAAAGGCTTATCAAGACGTTATAGATAAGCTTGCTACTCAATTCAGTGCAAACTATGTGTCCAGTATTCATACTTCGACAAATATGGTATTCGAATACGCTATTACAAATAATTTAATCAAAGAAGCACCAACAAAGGGCATTAAACTACCAAAGAAAAAGAAAACTGTATCTGATCTTGAAAATGATAATTCTATTAATGAAAAATTTCTTGAAAAAGAGGAATTAGAAGAATTTCTAACTGTCACTAAAAATGAAGGCTTGGAGAGCGATTTACTTGCCTTCACTATGTTAGCTTATACTGGTTTAAGAATTGGGGAATTGGTAGCTTTAAAATGGTCTGATATTGATTTTAATGAACATACACTAAGGGTTATAAAAACTTACTACAATCCAACGAACAACAAGTTAAAATATACATTACTGACACCAAAAACAGAGGGTTCCATTCGCACAATAACAATAGACCCTCTTTTAGTTGCTATGCTCAAGCAACACAAACAACAACAAGAAAAAATAATAATAGATAACAAACCTTTCTATAAAGACAATGATTTTATTTTTTCAACCAATGAAGGTTATCCTAAGACAATTAAGCATTTATCAATTAGAATGCAGCGACTACTTAAGAAGACATCTATTCAAAAACAAGTAACACCTCATTCATTTAGACATACTCATACGTCTTTGTTAATTGAAGCAAATGTACACATAAAAGAGATACAAGAACGATTAGGACATTCAGATATTAATACGACAATGGACATATACGCACACATGACAAAGAACATAAAAAAAGAGGCTTCCAATAAGTTCAGTAACTTAATGAAAGACCTCTCTAAAAATCTCACCGACTAATATCGGTCACTTTTTCGGACACTTATTAAGGTGTAAAGGCTTATAATTGTTGATATAACAAGGTTTTTACATCTTTATTACATCATTCCGCCCATACCGCCCATGCCCATGCCGCCCATGTCAGGCATTCCAGCAGCACCAGCTGGTTCTGGCTTGTCAGCAACTACAGCTTCAGTTGTTAAGAACATAGCTGCAACAGATGCTGCGTTTTGAAGTGCAGAACGAGTTACTTTTGCTGGGTCTACGATACCAGACTCAAGCATGTTTACCCATTCGCCTGTTGCTGCGTTGAAACCAACGCCTACTTTTTCGCCTTTTAAGCGTTCTACAACAACAGATCCTTCTAGACCAGCGTTGATTGCGATTTGACGAACTGGCTCTTCTAATGCACGAAGTACAATGTTGATACCTGTTGCTTCGTCGCCTTCAGCTGCAATACCAGCCACTTTAGTGTATACGTTCATAAGTGAAGTACCGCCACCTGCAACAATACCTTCTTCTACTGCTGCACGAGTTGAGTTAAGTGCATCTTCAATGCGAAGTTTACGCTCTTTTAACTCAGTTTCAGTTGCTGCACCTACTTTAATTACTGCTACGCCGCCTGCAAGTTTAGCAAGACGCTCTTGTAATTTTTCACGATCGAATTCAGAAGTTGTTTCTTCTAATTGTGCACGGATTTGACCGATGCGAGCTCCGATTTGTTCTGTGTTACCTACACCTTCAACTACAGTTGTGTTTTCTTTCGTTACAACAACTTTACCAGCGCGTCCTAAAGATGCAACTGTAGCCGATTTTAAGTCACGTCCTAATTCTTCAGTGATTACTTCGCCACCAGTTAAGATTGCGATATCTTCTAGCATTGCTTTACGACGGTCACCAAAGCCAGGAGCTTTAACAGCTACTACATTGAATGTACCACGAAGTTTGTTTACTACTAATGTAGCTAAAGCTTCGCCTTCTACATCTTCTGCAATGATAAGAAGTGGTTTACCTTGTTGTACCACTTGCTCTAACACTGGTAAGATTTCTTGGATGTTAGAAATCTTTTTGTCAGTGATTAAGATATATGGGTTATCAAGTACTGCTTCCATTTTGTCAGAATCAGTAATCATGTAAGGAGATGCATATCCACGATCAAATTGCATACCTTCTACTACATCTAATTCTGTTGTGAATCCTTTAGATTCTTCTAATGTAATAACGCCGTCGTTACCAACGCGCTCCATTGCTTCAGCAATTAATTTACCTACTTCTTCATCATCAGCAGAAATAGCAGCTACTTGCGCGATAGAAGATTTACCTTCGATTGGTTTAGAAATCGTTTTTAATTCTTCTACTGCTGCAACAACAGCTTTTTCGATACCTTTACGAAGACCCATTGGGTTCGCACCAGCTGTTACGTTTTTTAAGCCTTCACGAATCATAGCTTGTGCTAATACAGTTGCAGTTGTTGTTCCGTCACCAGCTACGTCATTTGTTTTGCTAGCAACTTCTGCTACTAATTTTGCACCCATGTTTTCGAATGCATCTTCTAATTCGATTTCTTTTGCGATTGTTACACCATCATTTGTAATAAGTGGTGAACCGAATTTTTTCTCAAGTACAACGTTACGACCTTTTGGTCCAAGCGTTACTTTTACTGCATTTGCAAGAGTGTCGACACCGCGAAGCATCGAACGACGTGCTTCTTCACTAAATTTAATATCTTTTGCCATAATATTTGACCCCCTTGGATTTTTAAAATGTATATAATTAACCGATAACTGCTAAAATGTCACTTTCACGTAAAATCAAGTAGTCTGTACCTTCATATTTCACTTCAGTACCTGCATATTTTGAGAAGATGATAAGATCACCTGCTGCTACCTCTAAAGCAACACGCTCACCATTTTCAAGCACTCGGCCAGTACCTACTGCAATAACTTTACCCTCTTGTGGTTTTTCTTTTGCAGTGTCTGGTAATACAATACCACTTGCTGTTTTTTCTTCTGCTTGAACAAGCTCAATTACAACGCGATCACCTAATGGCTTTAGCATGAACAATAACCTCCTCATTTTTTATGTAAATTTTCTTTATTAGCACTCAAGACTCATGAGTGCTAACACACTTATAATAATAAATAATCTCATTTTCTTTTGCAAGTAAAAAAATCATAATTTTTTCGCAAATTGCTAGATACACTTTTTCTATACGTCCTCCTAGAAAAGAACAACTTGATTATCGTTGTAACTATTCTCAAGAAAGCCTTCCATATATGAATCGGCGTTTCCACTTATCGTATGTTACAATATGAAAGACGCCATAAATTGTTTTCTCTATAAGTACAGCATTTTCCTGTCTTCTATTTCATTTTCAAAGAAAGATTTACAAAAAAATCATAATATGAATGGTTATTACGTATACTCGGCTGGATGTTTACATGTTATCCCGCCTTATCTCATAAACTAGAGTTAGAAAGGATGGTTAACCCATTTGAAAAAACAATATTGGTGGATTATAGTTACATACATTCTTATGCAGTTATCAAGTATTGTTGGATTACCACTTCTTGTGAAAACTGGACTATATGATAATAGAGGATTCACGAGAGAAGAAAAAATCCAGCTACTGACTGGTCACTGGGCAATCATTAGCTTCTTCATTGCATTATGTATTGTACTTTTTCTGCTTAGAACAGATATTCGAGAGAGGCATTTAGATACAAAACGAGCTAGTATTCCTGCCGCAGTTGGTTGGATTTTTATCGGTTTCTTCTTAGCTTTCTTTTCCCAAACAATTGCAGGTACGATTGAAATGCGCTTACTAGGTATTAAGCCTGGTTCTGAAAACACGGAACACTTAATGGAAATTGCAAGAACTACACCATGGTTCCTTATTGTTATATCGATAATCGGACCTATTTTAGAAGAGATTGTGTTTAGAAAAATTTTATTTGGTACATTGTATAAGAAATTTAACTTCTTTATCGCAGCTATTATTAGCTCGCTTGTATTTGCAGCAATTCACTTTGATTTTTCACATCTATTGGTATACACTTCCATGGGTTTTGTATTCGCATTTTTATATGTAAAAACGAGACGGATTATTGTCCCTATCATGGCCCATGTTTCAATGAATACCCTGGTCGCGCTAGCTCAAGTCTTAATAAGTAATGAACAAATACAGGAAATGATTAAAGAAGCTGAAAAAATGCAAGGCTTTATCGGAGGATTTTTAATATGAGGAACTCACCATTGTTCATGGCAGCACTATATTTCCTGCTTGGATGTGTTTTTGTACGCCTCGCAATTATGAACGTTACAGATACAATCTGGAACCCTTGGACACTACTGTTTGCAGCTATGGCAACAATTGATTTTAATTTGGCACTTCGTCTTATCTTAGTCAAATTTACAAAGAAAAAACAATAATAAAACGCAGAGGATTTTCCTCTGCGTTTTATTGTGGATAATTTTTCAAAAAGTAAACAAGCGTTTGTAATTCTACGGCTAAATCAATATGATGAATTCGTATATTTTCTGACACGTTTAATCGTGCTGGCGTAAAATTTAGAATTCCGTGTACAGCTGTATCAGCCAATCGATCTGCCACAGCTTGTGCAACGGTAGCAGGTACTGTTAATATTGCCACTTGTATATCACTTTTTAGACGCTCTTCTAGTTCATCTAAATGATATACAGGAATTCCTCCGATTTCTGTTCCAACTTTCTCTTCATTGATATCAAAGGCCATTTCAATTTTTGTATTATTATTTTTCGTGAAATTGTAATGTAAGAAAGCGGTCCCTAAATTACCCACTCCAATAAGTGCCACACGTGTTATATCATCTTGATCAAGCGTTTCACGGAAAAATGATAGTAAATAATTCACATTATAACCATATCCTTTTTTTCCTAACGCTCCAAAATATGAAAAGTCTCTTCGAATCGTCGCGGAGTCGACCTTCACCGCTTCACTCAATTCTGCTGATGAAACACGTTGCTTACCAGAAAGAGATAAGTTTTGGATAAATCGATAGTATAGAGGCAATCGCTTGGCAGTGGCCTGTGGAATCTTCTGTTGATCCATATAACCTCTCCTCTCTTCCTATCTTTGTTCCTATACCTGAAACAAATAGAAAAGTTTAGCACTTATGACTTTCCTTGTATAATAAAGAGAGAAAAATTCTCTCTTTATTTTAAACTATACACTATTTTTAGTATGATTGAGAAATATAAACATGGCAAAGTTAAGAAATTATTTGAGGTGAAAACATTGATTCTATTACAAGTGAATGGGCTTTCAAAATTATACGGTGCTGAAACAATCCTTGCAAACATTAAATTAGAAGTTCAAACGAAAGATCGTATCGCACTAGTCGGACGAAATGGAGCCGGAAAATCTACATTGTTAAAAATAATTGCCGGAGAGTTATCTCATGATGGCGGTGAAATTATAAAACCAAAAGATGTTTCAATTGGTTATTTAGCTCAAAATACCGGTCTCGAAACTTCTTTAACAATTGGGGATGAAATGCTAACTGTCTTTACACATCTACAGCAAATGGAGAAAAAACTTCGAAGGCTAGAGCATGAAATGGGGCAAGAAGAAAACTTTTCAAATGCTACTACGTACGAAAAATTACTCGCTGATTATGATCAATTGCAACTAGATTATAAAGATCAAGGCGGTTATCAATATGAGGCTGATATTCGTTCTATTTTAAGTGGTCTCGGTTTTCCAACCGAAACACACCAAACGACAATTTCTACATTAAGCGGTGGCCAAAAAACACGATTGGCTCTTGGTAAATTATTATTAACAAAACCAGATTTACTCATCTTGGATGAGCCAACAAACCATTTAGACATCGATACACTAACATGGCTTGAACAATATTTACAAGGCTATCCAGGAGCTATTCTAATTGTTTCCCACGATCGCTACTTTTTAGACAAGCTTGTTACACAAGTATATGAAATCTCTAATAAAGAAAGCAGACGATATGTTGGTAACTACAGTAAGTATTTAGAGCTAAAAGCTGCACTATATGAACAGGAAATGAAACGTTATGAAAAACAACAAGAAGAAATTGCTAAACTCGAAGACTTTGTCCAAAAGAATATCGCTCGTGCATCTACAACAAAACGTGCACAAAGTCGCCGTAAGCAATTAGATCGAATGGAATTACTGACTAGACCATTAGGTGACTCTAAATCAGCATCCTTTCACTTTGATATCGAGAAACAAAGTGGTAACGACGTCTTACAAGTAAAAGATGTTTCAATTGGATACGACCAAGAGCCTATTATTGAACATGTGAATATACGCTTAACCCGTGGTGATAGTGTTGCATTAGTCGGACCAAATGGGATTGGAAAATCTACATTATTAAAATCAATTGTGAATAAATTGCACACATTAAGCGGTGAAGTTTCTTTCGGTTCGAATGTATCTATTGGATACTATGATCAAGAACAGGCAAACTTAACATCGTCTAAGCGTGTTTTAAATGAATTATGGGATGAGTATCCACTACAGCCAGAAAAAGAAATTCGTACTATACTCGGTAATTTTTTATTCACAGGAGATGATGTATTAAAACCTGTTTCTTCTCTTAGTGGTGGCCAAAAGGCACGATTAGCCTTAGCGAAATTAATGATGCAAAAATCTAACCTGCTGATTTTAGATGAGCCAACAAACCATCTTGATTTAAATAGTAAAGAAATTCTAGAGAACGCCTTAATCGATTATCCAGGAACTCTTTTATTTGTTTCTCATGATCGCTATTTTATTAACCGTGTCACAACTACAGTCGTTGAGTTATCAACAGATGGTGCACAGGAATATTTAGGTGACTATGACTACTATATCGAAAAGAAAAATGAAATGATTGAACGTGCTGAATTTGAGCAACAAGAGGAAGAAGCACCTATTCAAAAAAACATTGCTCAAGAAAAATTAAGTTATCTTGAAGAAAAAGAGCGTAAAAAGCTAGAGCGCCAGCGTATTCGAAAAATTGAAGAACTGGAACAAAACATCGCGAAATTAGAAGAGGAGATCGAAGCATTAGAAGACCAGCTTTGTCTACCTGAAGTATATGCAGATTATGAACGAGCAAGTGAAATTACAAACACAAAACAAACATTACAAGAGCAACTAGAAAAACATATGGCAGAATGGGAAGAATTACACATGTAACCTTTCTATATTTACGTAATAAAAACAAGGTAGCCAAAGAATATTTAGCTACCTTGTTTGTTGTTCATATGAAACATATAGATTAATCAAAGGTCTGACATCTATCTATTTATCCACAACATTATACACATATCCACCTTTACTATATAAAGATAAAAATAACTTTTCCACATTACCCACAAAATATAAAAAAGTTATCAGCATTTTATATTCACAATAAAACCCACATTATCAACAGATAATGTGGGTTTTATCCACAGGTTGTGGTTAATTTTGTGTATAACTATGCTTCAATATCTAAACCTGGGTTTGCATTTAAGGCTAATGTTGCACGTTTCCCTTGTTCATATGCGATTGTCCCTGCTGCTGCAATCATTGCTGCATTATCTGTGCATAAAGATAATGGTGGAATGATTAGTTCCATATGCTCTTTTTTCGCAAATTCTGCTTCTAAACGTGCTCGAAGCCCTTTATTTGCTGCTACGCCCCCAGCAAGAAGCACCTGTTTTACATTGTACGCTTCAGCTGCACGTGCTGCTTTCGTTACTAATACATCTATTACACTTTCTTGGAAGCTCGCTGCTAAATCTTCTGGAGCAATTTCTTCGCCTCGTTGTTTTGCGTTATGCACAGTGTTGATAACTGCTGATTTCAATCCACTAAAGCTAAAATCATACGAATCTGGTTCTAGCCATGCACGTGGTAAATCAATCGTTGGCCTTCCTTCATGAGCAAGACGATCAATATGAGGACCACCTGGGTATGGCATAGATAACGTACGCGCCACTTTGTCATATGCTTCTCCCGCTGCATCATCTCTTGTTTCACCAATTACCTCAAACGAGCCATGTTCTTTCATATAAACAAGCTCTGTATGTCCTCCAGATACAACAAGTGATAGCAATGGGAATTCTAACTCTTTTACTAAGCGGTTCGCATAAATATGACCAGCGATATGATGAACACCAACAAGAGGAATATTATGAGCAAAAGCAACAGCTTTAGCCGCATTTACACCAATTAAAAGTGCACCTACTAAACCAGGGCCTTCTGTCACTGCAATTGCATCAATATCTTCAAAAGAGATATTTGCTTCTTTTAGTGCTTCTTCTAATACAACTGTAATTTGTTCTACGTGATGACGAGATGCAATCTCTGGTACAACTCCGCCAAAACGCTTATGACTTTCAATTTGTGATGCAACAACATTTGCCACTATTTCTGTTCCATTTTTAACAATCGCTACAGCTGTTTCATCACAGCTTGTTTCAATGCCAAGTATAATCGTATTTTTTTCCATTATATATTCACCCACATTACAAGACCATCTTCATAATTGTCTGTATAGTATCGTTTACGAATCCCACCATTTTGGAATCCATACTTCCGGTATAACTGTTTCGCTACTTCATTTGAAACACGAACCTCAAGTGTCATCGTTTTTGCTCCCATCTCCTTCGCTTGGTCCATTACTTCTTTAAGCAAAGCATCCCCAAGCTTCTGACCACGATATTCTGGCAAAATAGCTATATTTGTTATATGTGACTCATCAATAATAATCCACAATCCACAATATCCAATTACCAGACCATCCTTTTCTATAACAACATAATGTGCATATTCATTCATCGTTAATTCACGGTGAAATGCATCGGCAGTCCAAGGAGTTGGGAAAGACGCTTCTTCGATAGCTACAATTTGAGCAATATCATCAGTCGTCATCTTTCTAAATGTAATATCCATTTCAACAGCTCCTATTTTTTTTGACTTTCTAGCCATTTTGTTTCTGCCTCTGCTAGACGAAGATAGCTCGGAACAAATGTATGTACACTTTGTTCTTCCTTTTGTAATCCTAAAAATGCTAGCTCACTTGGTCTTGGATTATTCTTTGTAAAGGAAGCAAATACAGCTTGATCTCCCAAATATTCTATAATCGTTTCTTTATGCAGCTTTACATCATTACCGATAAATAGAACAGGTTGTCCCTTATCCTTTAACATCTGTAACCAATCCACAATAAGAACAATACGATCATCTTCTATGGAAGTTAGCCTTTCTTCTTCATATGTATACAAACCTGTATAAACCTGTCCACGGCGTCCATCAAATAAAGGACAAATAACTCCTTGGAAATTACCCCCATTAGCAGCTACCACTTCTAAACTAGACACACCAACAATCGGTATTTGCAATGACCATGCTAGCGTTTTCGCAACCGTCACGCCTATACGAACGCCTGTATACGAGCCAGGGCCAGCTGCTACAACGATTTTATCTAACTCTTTCGGTTTTACATTACATTCCTTTAGAAGTTGTTCTACAGCTGGCATAAGGCGTACAGAATGATTTTTTGTTAAATTTGTAATGATTTCCCCAACAACAGTGTTTTCCTCAATAAGAGAAACACCCATTACGTAATTTGAAGTATCAATTGCTAGTACTTTCATCTTGTAATAGCTCCTCACATAATCTAATATAGCGTTCTCCATTTGGTTCTAATACGATTTTCCTTGTATCATTCCCTGCATGGAATAAGCTAACTTTTAAATTTTTATTTGGTAAATATGGTTCTATTAAATGAGCCCATTCCACTACCGTTATACCTTCGCCATAAAAATACTCATCAAATCCTAAATCTTCTTCACTTTCCGCTAAACGATACACGTCCATATGATAGAGCGGTAGTCTTCCTTTGTACTCCTTAATAATATTGAATGTAGGACTATTTACAACTCTCTTCACACCAAGGCCCTTTGCTAGACCTTTTGTAAATGTCGTCTTACCAGCGCCAAGATCTCCTTCTAAAATAAGTACATCTTGTGCTCCAACAAGTTGTCCCAGCCTTTCTGATAATTTTTGTGTTTCCTCAGAAGACATTGTTGTTATTTCATATTTATTCAAAGGTTTCACCTACTTTACTCACAATATTCTCTGCTCTTTATTATACAGATTTTTTCGCGTTGTTTCATTTTGAACATATAAAAAAGACCTTAGGAGTTTTCCTAAGGATAAGTTTGACTGTCTTTATAAGTTTTCTTAAAAATAAATAAAAAAATACGAAACAACTTGTTTCGTTCTTTTCTTTATATAAAATGGCGGTCCCGACCGGGGTCGAACCGGCGATCTCCTGCGTGACAGGCAGGCATGTTAACCACTACACCACGGGACCATTTGGTTGCGGGG
>NZ_JBIWHY010000036.1:0-27506 GCF_044764345.1 Bacillus sp. NPDC094106
GTCCAAATATGAAAACTTGTATTCTATATCTAACAAAAATAACCCAGATGCTTTTCAGCATCTGGGTTATTTTTGTTAACTTGATGGCTATGGGGGTTTTACGTCGTTTTTTTAATTGATGTATATATAGTGCTTAGCTAGTTTGTAACAGAGTAATAGAAAAATGCAGTAATTATGGGAGTGCTTTTTGACAGAAAAGATAGCTTTGCGAATGAAAGGATATAAGAAATGAGAAGAAGTCAGAAAATATTCATAGTTGAATAAAGTTATATGAATTCTTTTCTGGTATAGTAAAAGAAAAGGGGGAGAATATATGTACACATTAAAAATTGTTTCAGATCGAGAAGCTGTTTATCAGTTTGCAAGTTATGTAAGAGTTGTTCAGGGGGTAGAAGAAGTGTATGTAGAGGTAGGGGAATCTTTATATGAACATCCACTTATGAAATTCTATGTACACGTAACAATTGAAGAGACATATGAAAAGCAAAAAGCATTACAAGAAATCGCTCGATTAGTAGAATTAGGGCGTTTTACATATGTTCATTATCGAAATGAAGAGATTGAAAAGGCATTTGAAGCAGTTAAATATGAAAGTTTTCGAAAATAAAAGTAATGAAAAGGGAGCGAATGCTCCCTTTTTTGTTAGTAGAAATATTTTTAACATCGCGTAAAAATAAGGGATTTTTCTATGTGTTAATAGAATAGAAGGGAATCTTCCTTCTATATAAATCCATTTTCATTTTTCGTCATCTACATCCCTGCTATGCAGAATACAAAGTAATCTTCACTCGTTTGCTCTTTCTGTTTTTACTTCGCATGTGGCAGAAAAAAGCCCTGACTGCTTCTATACATGACCAGATGCTCTCTCCCGCCTAAAAAGAGGGATTTTATGTCGTTTTTTAATTGATGTATAAATATTTGCATTATATCAAATATTTTGATTTTTTTAGTGTGTTTGTAGTATGATAATTTTAGATATACATCTTATGTTATTCCATCCAAAAACTGACTAGGATACATAAGAGAGGGGCAAGTGTCAAATGCATAATGTTGTCATTACAGCTGCAGTTCGTTCGCCAATTGGAACCTTCGGGGGAGCGCTAAAAAGTGTAACGCCAGTAGAATTAGCTGTTCCTGTACTTCAAGAAGCTGTTAAAAGAGGTGGAGTAGAACCTCATGAAGTGGATGAAGTAATTTTAGGACATTGTATTCAAAGAACAGATGAGGCAAATACAGCGCGAACAGCTGCATTAGCAGCAGGATTTCCAGAAACGGTTACAGGTTATACGATTCAGCGTCAATGTTCTTCAGGTATGCAAGCGATTATGTCAGCAGCAATGCAAATTCAATTAGGTGTAAGTGATGTTGTTATTGCAGGTGGAGTAGAAGTAATGAGTTCAAGCCCTTATGTATTAAAACAATACCGATGGGGACAGCGTCTTCAGCATGGAGAAATTCGTGACACGGTGTGGGAAATTTTAGAAGATCCAATCCATCATATTATGATGGGGGAAACAGCAGAAAATTTAGTTGAACAATATGAAATTACAAGAGAGGAACAAGATGAGGTTGCGCTTCGTAGTCATCAATTAGCTCTTCAAGCAATCGAATCAGGTTATTTTGATGATCAAATTGTTCCTATTACAATAAAAGAACGTAGAAAAGAAGTAGTATTTTCAAAGGATGAACATCCGCGTGCAGATATTACAATTGAAAAGTTGGCAGAGTTAAAGCCAGCCTTTCGTAAAGGTGGATCAGTAACTGCAGGGAATGCATCAGGTATTAATGATGGAAGTGCCGTTTTAGTATTAATGAGTGAGGAAAAGGCCAAAGAAAAAGGGCTGCAACCATTAGCAAGAATTGCTGGATATTCAGTGGCGGGAGTAGATCCTAAAATTATGGGAATTGGTCCAGCACCAGCAATTCGAAAAGGATTAGAAAAAGTGAATTGGTCATTAGAAGATGCCGATTTATTAGAAATTAATGAAGCTTTTGCTGCACAATATTTAGCAGTTGAGAAGGAACTTGGATTAAACCGTGAAAAAGTGAATGTCAACGGTAGTGGGATTGGTCTTGGACATCCAATTGGCTGTACAGGGGCACGTATTACAGTAAGTTTAATTCACGAATTAAAAAGACGAGGTCTTGAAAAAGGCATTGCTTCTCTTTGTGTTGGCGGCGGTATAGGAGTAGCGTTATTTATAGAAGCATTATAAAAAAGAAGCAGCGATTGCTGCTTCTTTTTTATGAATTCTCAATTCAGGATTGAAATAAATGATGAAATAATCGGTCACGATTTTCAAAAAAGAGTTTCTTTGTTTCCATATCTTTCAAAACTTACATAAAAATTGTATCATCTAAAGTATAGATATTCCAATGTGAAAATAAGTGTTGCATATAAATCGTTGATATCGTTATGATAGATTGTATTCTATATAGATAGAATTTTTAAATTAGGAAGGGAGTAAAATAAGCCGCTTGCAGTTGCACAGTCTGCTACTGTTATTCCTTTTTACAGGAAATGATATCGATATATAAATACATACAGCATGGAAGTACGTGTTTTGGAATATTACTGTTTAGATATGTCCTTTGGAAATATCGAGGTCAAATAAACGTAGATAGAACTTCTGTTAATGAAAAAAGAAAATATTGGGCATGGTCAGCAGTTGTGACTCTAGTAGTATGTATAGTTCATGCACTGTTACACCCTTATTTTCATATTTTACAAATAAGGAGTATAATAGTGTCTGGGATTACAAGTGTTTTTGTGGGCTTCTCATTGTTTCTATTTTATATAAAACAAGAGAATTATCTATATAAATACAAGTTAAAAAACGACATACCCCTTTTTTTAGGTGGATGAGAGCATCTGGCTATGCATAGAAGCGGTCAGGGCCTTTTCTTGTCACATGCAAGGGTGAAAACAGAGGAAGAATGTGAGTGTTAGGAGTAATAAGAAGATGAAAATATGGAAAAGTATTTGTGTTTTGTGTAGTTGTCTCGTTATATTAAGTGGCTGCTTCCATAAAGAAGAAAAGAAAGAGCCAAAGAAGAAAGAAACGATTCCGGAGACGACTGAATATGGTGGTAAAGAACTGAAAAAAGTTGGACAGGCTGTTAAAGAAAAAGGCTGGGGAACATTTAAATTGGAGCAATTGAACCATGTAAATCAAACATTTGAGGTAGCTCCAATGAAAATCCATGTACAAGATGTCAAAGTTATTTCGTTGTCACAAATGAGTAAAGAGGCAAAGGACACATTGAAAATTTATACAGCATTAAGCCCAGATGAAGTGCAACGTAGACTTGGAGATAAAATTAGCCGTGAAGATGCCGAATTATATGCTTCATTAAGTGGACAAGAGATCAGTGATAACGTGCGTTATGTTGAAATTACATATAAAGTGGAAAATAGTGGAGATAAAAATATGGAATTTTTCTCTATGAATAATGTTGCGATTAATGAAACACAGCAATTTGATGTAACGAAGCAAAATTTCTTATACGGAGAGGATACGCTGGTTGGTACAAAGAGTGTGACAAGGGAAGAGTATAAGCCAGGTGAAACAAGGGAAGGTATAATTGGATTAATACTCGATGATGAAAAAAAAGATGTGACTAAAATAGCATTTACAACGGATGCTCTCGCCAGCGGTGATACGCATGAAACCGTTGCAGAACCACAAACATTTAACATCTCACTATCTAAGTGAGATGTTTTTTGTATAAGGAATGTCAGATGAAATGGTGTGAAAATATATATATATCAATTAATAAACCGATATAAACCTAGGGGGGAGAGAGCATCTGGCCATGAGCGGTCAGGGCCTTTTTCTGCCACATGAGAAGTAAAAACAGAAAGAGAAAACGAGTGTAGGGTACTTTGTATTCTGCATAGCAGGGATTTAGATGTCGAAAAATGAAAATGAATTTATATGGTGATTTTCTACTATGAAAAAGAATCTTAGTATAGTAGGTGAGGAACGGGGCTGTTTGCAGTAAAAAAATAGCCAGCTTTAAGCTTCGGCTGACTGTTTTTTGAATTCTTTCACATACGTTTCTACAGTTTGAAATTGTTTTTTGATCCTAAAGGCATCTTTTTGTTCTAGAAATTGTTTTTCATTATAAGGTCCAAAACGTTTATTATGTTTTACGTCAATAATCCAATAATGCTCGTTTTGTTTATTTGTCATCGCTGCTTCGGGATTGATTGGATCTGATTTTTCCTCAATTTGTTTTGCAATAATATATCTATCATCCCAGGCGATTTCTGTGACTTTTGCTGGGATATATTGTGTGGCATATACAGCATCTTGCTTTGGGAAAAGTTCAAATGCATTTCCGGAAGTATTTATCAGTTCATATTCATCATTGATGGTGTAAGCTGAATGGTTTGTGTCCCCTGTACAACCTGCTAATAATATAGTAAAGAATAGGATTATCCACCGCTTCAATATGAGAACCTCCTTTACAATGCTGTTGTAACACATTGTACAAGAAAAGGAAAAGAAACGCCAGTTTACAATGTTTTTTAGAAATGGTACGATGAAACGGGTAAAGAAGGATACGAAGGAGTCGACATAAAATGAAGTTAAAGGTGCATCGTCCAGCGGTGGTAATGAATCGCATTGGTGCCTCCATTATTGATATGTTTTTCATATCGGTTATGTATGGTGCTATTGTGGCCATTATAACAGGAAATTATGGTGCTATTTTCAATCGTTTTAATATAAGTTTAGGTGATTATCGATATGATCTTACACTTGTTTTTATATTAATGGCCATCTACTTTATTTTTGTGCCATTTGTTTGGAACGGTTGTACAATTGGTAAAAAAATAACAAGGACAAAACTTATATCACTAACAAGTGAAACGTTAACGATACAAACGTTAATCGTACGGTTCTTTGTATTGTTATTACCAAACATATTGCTACTTGGAATCCCTGCAGTATGTAATGTGTACATGATGTTGTTCCGCGAGGATAATAGAGGATTTCATGATTTAGTTGCAAAGACAAAAGTGATGAGTCTCGTTTAAACATAGTAAGAAACGGTGATAAAGATATTGAAGTAAGGTTCCTTTTTTATGTTGGTCTTATCCCTGTCAAGTAGACAGTAAAAGAATAGGTGTCTGCCTTTAAACAACCTTAGTTCGAAATTCAACAGGACTAAGGTTGTTTAATTTCTTTTGGAATACTTATTTTCATTGGATTAGATTTTGATTAATAGTAAGAAAAAAAAGAGAAAGCAAATAAGTAAGGGTTTGCGAAAAGTCACGGTGACTTTTCCCGCTTGCAGATGTATCCGAGAAAGGAGTATACTGAATGACGGTAAGACTTACAGAAGGGGTAATGACAATGAAGCTTGCAGGGAAAGTCGCCGTTGTAACTGGCGGTGGCATCGGTATTGGACGTAGTACAGCTCTTTTGTTGGCAGCACAAGGTGCAAAAGTAATTGTGACGGATATTGATAGGGAAAGTGGTCAAGCAACAGCAGAAGAAATTGTAGAGTTAGGTGGAGAGGCACTGTTTGTATCCCATGATATGGGGAAACAAGGAGACTGGCAACGCGTTATTAGTGTTGCAATTGAAGCTTATAATCGTATTGATATGCTGTTTAATAATGCTGGTTTATATAAAATAGATCCTATTTTCTCACGTCAACAAGAGAACGATTCCAATATGCTATGTGTGAATGACGTTTGGATAGAAATAAAGCAATTAACGTCATCTCTTATGAAACAGCAAGAAGAAGTGATGTTGAGTGATTTACCTATTTTTGGCATCATCAGTACGAAAGAACAAGCATTGCATACAGTAGAAACCCTAGTATAATAGTTGAAAACCGCCCTCGATACATACGTGGACGGTTTTTTTGTATATATTATAATAAAAATTACTATTTTAGCGAATACGTTTTTCTGTTTCACTATCAAAGAAATGCGCCTTATTCATATCAAAGGCAAGCTTAATTTGATCACCATGTGCAAAAGTGTGTCTTGCATCAACGCGTGCTGCGAAATCTTGATTTCCTAGTTTCATATATAAGATAGATTCTGCCCCTAGTAATTCTGAAACTTCAATTTGAGTTGTAAATGTTGTGCCTTGTGAAGCCTCTAAAAATAAAAGTTCATCATGGATGTCTTCTGGACGTATTCCTAGTACAATTTCTTGATTCACATAACCTTGTTCACGTAATAATTTCATTTTGCCTTCAGATACTTTCATCTTTACTTTATCATCTATAACAAAGTCTTGTTCTGTTAATTTACCACGGAAGAAATTCATTGCAGGCGAGCCAATAAATCCGCCAACGAAAATATTCTCTGGTGTTTCATATACTTCTTTTGGTGAACCGATTTGTTGGATTTTTCCGTCTTTCATAACAACAAGTCGGGATGCCATTGTCATTGCCTCTGTTTGATCATGTGTTACATAAATTGTTGTTGTACCAAGTCGCTGATGTAATTTAGAAATTTCTGAGCGCATTGCTACACGTAATTTTGCGTCAAGGTTGGATAAAGGCTCGTCCATTAAGAAAACTTTTGCGTCACGAACAATCGCACGACCTAACGCAACACGTTGGCGTTGTCCACCAGATAGTGCTTTCGGTTTTCTATTTAAATATTCTTCAAGTCCTAAGATTCGAGCTGCATCCTTTACACGACGATCAATTTCGTCTTTTGGAATTTTACGAAGCTTTAAGCCAAATGCCATGTTATCGTAAACGCTCATATGTGGATAGAGTGCATAGTTTTGAAAAACCATTGCGATATCTCGATCTTTTGGAGGAACATCATTCATTACCTTACCATCAATTGAGAACTCTCCTTTTGAAATATCTTCGAGTCCAGCGACCATTCGTAATGTCGTTGATTTTCCACATCCGGATGGACCAACGAACACAATAAATTCTTTATCTTGAATGTGTAAATTGAAATCCGTTACCGCTGTTACGTTATTATCATATATCTTATAAATGTTTTCTAATTTTAGTTCTGCCATGACTTTTCCTCCTAGAAAAAATATGCAAACGTTTTCTTTGGATTTATTATAAACGAATAAATTGGAAAAATAAATAAAAATGATAGAAAAAAATAAAACGTTTTCATATTTTGTATAAAACAGATATTAAGCAGTGTACCTTCTGCATGGAAAGACAATAAAAAATTATAAGCGCTATTTTAAAATGTTCTAGAATCTGTTATCATTCATTAATGAAAACGTTTGCGCCTAATTTTGTAATTAAATAATGAAATGGGGTAGCATGATGGGAAAACAATGGTGGAAAGAAAGTGTTGTATATCAAATTTATCCTCGTAGTTTTATGGATAGCAATGGTGATGGGATTGGTGACCTTCGCGGAATGATTTCAAAGCTTGATTATTTACAGGAACTAGGTATAGATGTAATTTGGTTATCACCAGTTTATGAATCTCCAAATGATGATAATGGCTATGATATTAGCAATTATCATAAGATTATGGATGAGTTTGGAACAATGCAAGATTGGGACGAATTATTAAGTGAAATGCATAAACGTAATATGAAATTAATGATGGATTTAGTTGTTAACCATACTTCTGATGAACATAATTGGTTCATCGAATCTCGTAAATCAAAAGATAATCCATATCGAGATTACTATATTTGGCGTTCTGGCAAAGAGGGAAAAGAGCCAAACAACTGGGAGGCAGCTTTTAGTGGGTCCGTATGGCAGTATGATGAAACGACGAATGAATATTATTTGCACTTATTCTCTAAAAAGCAACCAGATTTAAATTGGGATAATGAAGTGGTACGAAAAGATGTTTATGAGATGATGGAGTTTTGGCTTGAAAAAGGAATCGATGGTTTTCGTATGGATGTGATTAATTTTATTTCTAAAACAGAGGGATTGCCAACTGTGAAGACGGAAGAAGAAGGTTATGTATCAGGCCATCAATATTTTATGAATGGACCTAATATTCACACGTACTTACATGAAATGAATCAGAAAGTATTGTCTAAATATGATATTATGACAGTCGGTGAAATGCCGGGTGTAACAACAGAAGAAGCTAAACTTTATACAGCAGAAGAACGTCAAGAATTACAAATGGTATTTCAGTTTGAACATATGGATTTAGATTCTGGAGAAGGTGGGAAGTGGGATGTAAAGCCATGTTCACTTCTTGCGTTAAAGCAGAATTTAACAAAATGGCAAAAAGCATTGGAACATACAGGGTGGAACAGCTTGTATTGGAACAATCATGATCAACCTCGTGCTGTCTCTCGTTTTGGTAATGATACAACATATCGCATAGAATCGGCGAAAATGTTAGCGACGGTACTTCATATGATGAAAGGAACTCCTTATATTTACCAAGGAGAAGAAATTGGGATGACAAATGTTCAATTCACTTCAATTGATGAGTACCGAGATATTGAAACGCTGAATATGTACCGTGAAAAAGTAATAGAACATGGTGAAGATGAAGAGAAAGTAATGCAATCTATTTATATAAAAGGTCGAGATAATGCTAGAACACCAATGCAATGGGATGATAGAAAGCATGCTGGATTTACAACTGGAGAACCGTGGATAGCATTAAATTCAAATTATAAAGAAATCAACGTGAAACAAGCGCTTCAAGATCAAGAATCCATTTTTTATTATTATAAGAAATTAATCGAATTACGTAAAAATCATGAAATCATTGTGTATGGAACATACGATTTAATTTTAGAGGAGCATCCATCTATCTTTGCCTATGTGAGAACGTGGAAGGATGAAACGTTACTTGTTATTGCGAACTTTACTGAAGATGAGTGTGTATTTGAAATGCCGGAAGAGATATCATACAGTAACTTAGAGCTATTGATAAACAATTACAATGTGCAAGATGAAAAAATTGAGAGTATCGTCCTGCGGCCTTATGAAACGAGAGCATATAAATTAAAATAATGAAAAGCCTTGTGTAGTTTCTGACACAAGGCTTTTTTGCTTTACCATTTCAAAATTGAAAATCCATATGAGGGAAGTGAAACTTGTAATGCGTTTGTTTCTGCTGAAAACTCTTCATTTGTATACAAATTTATAATTTTTTTACCAGTAATATCAAAAGGTATAGGAGCTATAATTTCATGGTTGGTTGAGTTTAAAACAAAGAAGATTGTTTCTCCCTCATATGTTTTCGTATAAGAAATGTAACCCTGTTCATCGTTTGCTTCGATACATTGAAATGTTCCGTGTCCGCCAAATGCTTTATATTGTTTTCGTAATGAGATTAATGTTTCTATATGTTGAAATAATGTTTTATCTTGTTTATCTTCATCCCAAATCATACATTTTCGGCAACCAGGATCCATTCCTCCATCCATACCAATTTCATCACCATAATAAATGCATGGTGAACCGATGAAAGAAAGATGGAATACATAAAGTAGTTTTACTTTATTTTTGTTTCCGTTACAGAGTGTTAAAATTCTCGGTGTATCATGACTGCCTAATAGATGGAAGGCCGCTTCGTTCACATTCATGGAATACGAGTGAAGAGATGCTGTAATTTGTTCCATAAATTTACTAGCGCCAATCGTTTCATGTGCAAAATAAGAAAGAAGGGCATTTGTAACAGGGTAACTCATTACAGCATCAAATTGATCGCCTTGTAGCCAAGGAAGTGCATCATGCCAAATTTCTCCTAGAATATATACTTCAGGGTTAATTGCTTTTATTTCACTACGGAACTCCCTCCAAAATGTATGATCGATTTCATTTGCAACATCAAGGCGCCAGCCGTCAATGTGAAACTCTCGTACCCAATAACGTCCTACTTCGAGTAAGTATTCTTTTACATCTGGATGAGCGGTATTTAATTTTGGCATATATGGTGTAAAAGCAAAGGTATCATAATTAGGAAGTGGTTCGGTTACTACCGGAAACTCATGAATATGAAACCAATCCTTATACGGTGATTGCTCGCCTTTTTTAAGAACATCTTGGAATTTATCAAAGAAGTATCCACTATGATTAAACACAGCATCGAGCATGACCTTTATGCCACGTTTGTGGCAGGCGTTCACAAGCTGTTTAAACATTTCTTTTGTCCCGAATTGCGGATCAATTTCCATGTAGTCAATCGTGTCATATTTATGATTGGAATGTGCGGTAAAGATGGGAGTAAAGTAAATACCAGAAATACCGAGTTTTACAAGGTAATCAAGGTGCTGAATGATACCGGCGAAATCTCCACCAAAAAAAATTGTAGCTGTAGGGTTTGTGCTTCCCCAAGGGAGTGTATGTAATGGATTACATGTAGGATCCCCATTGGCAAACCGTTCCGGGAAAATTTGATACCACACTGTATCTTTTACCCATGAAGGAGCTGTAAAAACATCCTCTTTGTGTACGAATGGGAAGCAAAAAAAATTGCCAACGTCATCGTTAGGTAATTCAGAGAAAAAGCCACGTTCTGTATAAATAATCGTTTCAGCGTTATTTGTTAGTTCGAATCCAAATCGTAAGCGCTTAAATTTCGGTTCGATTGAAACAAACCAATAATCAAATAAATCAGTTGATCCACTTTTTTTCATGGGTATTTGTGTTGTAATCCATTTCTCATTTTGCCATTCATATGGATCACCGTGAATAAGTGAAACTACGTCTGCATCGTTTTTTTTTGTACGAAGCCGAATGTGAAGTGTATTGTTATTGTAAGCGTATGCGTAATTGTCTTTTGGTCTATGGTATATTGCTTCTTTAAACATATAGAAAATCCCCCTTTAATTTTTTTATAAATAAGAACATGTTGCAAACGATTGCTTTTTAATATAGCTGTAATGTTGCTTATAAGAGTAGTATTCATTGAAAAGAAAGTCAATGGATAGAAAGAATAACATCATAATTTTTTTTGAAAAATATAAAAAGAAAAGATTGCAAAATACATAAAAGAATGTATAATGGTAGACAAATAGCGCAAACGTTTTCATAGATTAGAAGATGAGTTGCGCTTCTATTAAACTAGTAAGTGCAAACGTTTTCATTTGTTAAACCAGTACATATATAATTTAGGGAGGTTTTTAGGGTGAAGAAAGCATTATCATTATTAACAATTTCAACTTTGGCAATCGGTATGCTATCGGCATGTGGTCCGAAAGATTCAGGAAAAAAGGAAGCGAGCAAGGAGAAGAAAGATTATGATCTTCTTGTTTGGGAAGATGAGAAAAAGGGTGTTGGATTAGATCCAGCAGTGAAAAGTTTTGAAAAGAAATATAATGTGAAAGTAAAAGTTGAAGAGGTTCAGATGACGAAACAAGTAGAAAAACTTCGTCTCGACGGTCCAGCTGGTACAGGGCCAGATGTTGTAACATTGCCGCATGATCATATTGGTAATGCGGTAACAGAAGGGCTACTTTCAGAGGTGAAAGTGGATGATACGGTAAAAAATAAATTTACAGATTTATCAATCAAGGCACAAACATACGATGGAAAACTATACGGTTTACCAAAAGCAATTGAAACACCAATCTTTATTTATAACAAAAAATTAATGCCAAAAGCACCAGAAACAATGGATGAGCTTTTTAATTTCTCAAAAGACTTTACGAAAAATGGAAAGTACGGATTTTTAGCTTTAGGAGATAACTTCTATTTTGCGAATGCATTTATGGCTGGTATGGGCGGTTATGTATTTGGTGAGAAAGATGGAAAACCGAATCCGGCAGATATTGGATTAGATAATAGTGGTGCGGTACAAGGTGCTGAATATATTCAAAAATGGTATAAAGAAAATTTATTTCCAAAAGGAATTATTGGTGAATCTGGTGGTCCAGCTGCAGATGGATTATTTAATGAAGGAAAAGCGGCATCTATTATGAATGGTCCATGGGCATTCCAAGCGATGGAAAAGGCAGGCATTGATTATGGGGTAGCACCAATGCCAAAATTACCAAACGGTCAGCCAATGAAAACTTTTGTGGGTGTAAAAGGATGGCATGTAACAAGCTTCTCGAAACAGAAGGATTTAGCAACAAAATTTACTGAGTGGGTAACAAATGAAGAGAACGCGAAAATCCGTTTTGAAAAAACGAAAGAAATTCCTCCTGTTAAATCCGTAATGGAAGATCCAATGATTAAAGACAATGAAGCTGCAAAAGCAGTGGCAACTCAATCAGAGAATGGTATTCCAATGCCGAATATTCCAGAAATGCAAGAGGTTTGGAAACCAGCTGGAGACGCGCTTCAATTAGTTGCAGCAAATAAACAAGAGCCAAAAGCAGCACTTGATGAAGCTGTAAAACAAATTAAAGGAAACATTGAAGCAAATCATAGTAAGAAAAAATAAGATGGGATTCGTATCTCCCGTAAAAGGGAGATACGGATTCTCTTCCTTCCAAAGGGAAGAAAAAGGGGGAAGAAATATGCAAACATCCATTGAACCAGCGCAGGAAGTGAACGGTTCAAAACACCGGAAACTAGCGGCTATGTTGTCAATTATTCCAGGTATTGGTCAAATATATAATAAACAATATATAAAAGGTCTTATCTTTCTTGTATTAACAGGTTCATTTGTTGTAGCATTCGCTGATTTATTAAATATCGGATTGTGGGGAATTGTTACACTCGGTACAGAAGTTCCTCGGGACCATTCTATTTTTCTATTAGTAAAAGGGATTTTAGCACTAATCGTTATTGTATTTGGATTAGGTATATATGCTTTTAATGTATATGATGCCTATCAAAATGGAAAAAAGCGTGATGTAGGAATACCGTTAAATTCTGTGAAAGAACAATACCGTAATTTATTAGACCAAGGTTTTCCGTATTTAATGGTGTCACCAGGATTTTTGTTACTTATTTTTGTTGTTGTATTTCCAATCATTTTTGTTATTTTAATTGGATTTACAAATTATGATTTATATCATTCTCCCCCAGCAAAACTAGTAGACTGGGTTGGGTTTAAAAACTTTATTGATATTTTTACATTACCAATGTGGAGAGATACATTTTTAAGCGTATTCTCTTGGACTGTGATTTGGACATTTGTTGCAACGACATTACAAGTGGCGCTTGGTATTTTCTTAGCAATATTAGTGAATCAGCCTGGTATTAAAGGAAAAGCAGTGATTCGTACGATCTTTATTTTACCGTGGGCTGTACCAGCATTCGTATCCATTCTTGTCTTTGCTGGTATGTTTAATGAGACATTTGGCGCAATTAACAATCAAGTGTTAGCTTTATTTGGAATCGAAAAGATTGCTTGGATGACAGATCCATTTTGGGCGAAAACCGCTTTAATATTCATTCAAACATGGCTTGGTTTCCCATTTATTTTTGCAATGACAACAGGGATATTGCAATCGATTCCAGGAGAGCTGTATGAAGCAGCTACAGTAGATGGAGCAACGGCATGGCAACAATTCAAAAAAATTACATTGCCGCTTGTTCTATATGCAACAGCTCCAATCTTAATTACACAATATACGTTTAACTTTAATAATTTTAGTATTATTTATCTATTTAATAGCGGGGGACCTGCTGTGTCTGGGCAAAATGCAGGGGGAACAGATATTTTAATTTCATGGATTTATAAATTAACGATGACATCAGCACAATATGGAAAAGCAGCGGCACTTACGATGATTTTATCGTTAATCGTTATTTCAGTTGCATTATGGCAATTTAAGAGAACAAAATCATTCCAAGAAGAGGATATGATGTAAATGAATATAAAACGACAAAAGATGTTACGTCTTTCATTAAGTTATTTCGTAATTTTCATAATGTGTGTCATTATTTTTTATCCATTATTATGGATTGTTGGTTCATCGTTTAATCCAGGAGATAGTTTATCAGGGTCAAGTATTATTCCGAAAAACGCAACGCTAGATCACTACCGAAAGTTATTAGACCTTTCACAAAGCAATTATTTACTCTGGTATAAAAATACACTCAAAGTAAGTGTTTTAACGATGATTTTCTCTGTACTATCTATTAGTTTTACAGCTTATGCATTTTCAAGATATCGTTTTGTTGGAAGAAAGAATGGTTTGTTAACATTTTTAATCTTGCAAATGATTCCAAACTTTGCGGCCTTGATTGCACTTTATGTCTTAGCACAATTAACTGGATTAATTGATACACATCTTGCGTTGATTTTAATTTATGTTGGCGGAGCAATTCCGATGAATACGTGGCTTATGAAAGGGTATTTTGATACGATTCCAAAAGAATTAGATGAGTCGGCTCGTATGGACGGAGCAGGGCACTTCCGTATTTTCTGGCAAATTATTATGCCGCTCGCAAAACCGATTGTGGCAGTTGTAGCTTTATTTACGTTTATCGGTCCGTTTACAGATTTCATTTTAGCGAGCATCATTTTACGCACACCAGAGAATTATACGTTAGCGGTTGGATTATATGAAATGGTAGCGAAAAAATTTGGTAATGAATTTACAACATTTGCAGCTGGATCTGTATTAATTGCAATACCGATTTCTATTTTGTTCTTATCCCTGCAAAAATATTTTATTTCTGGTTTAACAGCCGGAGGTACGAAAGGATGAGAATGGGACAATATGTCCCATTTCTCTTTTTTAGGGGCATGATATAGAATTTATATGACATCCTATGAGAAAAGATGTGAAAAAAATAGTATATTATAGTATAGGAAAATAAGTCTGTATCCCTTACAATACATGAAGAGGGAGAATATTGGTTTACATTAATATAATTTTTGAAGGATGAAATAAAGTAATGGAGGCTTTCGCTTTCTCCTACTACCTAAGAAACTACGGGATAAAAATACATATGAATAAAGAATGAGAAGAGAGGAGGGGAATTTTATGACAGTTACAATTAAAGATGTGGCGAAAAAGGCAAATGTTGCACCTTCTACTGTGTCTCGTGTAATTGCTGATAATCCAAGTATAAGTGAAAAAACAAAGCGCCGTGTTCGTAAAGTAATGAGCGAACTGGGATATCATCCAAATTTAAATGCGAGAAATCTTGCGAATCAAACAACAAAAACAATCGGTCTTGTGATGCCAAGCTCTGCGAATAAAGCATTCCAAAATCCATTTTTCCCAGAAGTAATTCGGGGAATTAGTTCATTTGCTCATGTTGAAGGGTATGCACTCTATATGTCAACTGGTGAAACAGAAGAAGAGATTTTTAATGGTGTCGTGAAAATGGTACAAGGGCGTCAAATTGGAGGAATTATTCTTCTGTATTCACGTGAAAATGACCGCATTATTCAATATTTAAATGAGCAAAATTTCCCGTTTGTGTTAATTGGAAAACCATATGAGAGAAAAGATGAAATTACATATGTAGATAATGATAACTATACAGCTGCAAGAGAAGTAGCAGAATACTTCATTTCATTAGGTCATAAACAAATTGCGTTTATTGGTGGTGGCTCTGATTTACTTGTGACAAAAGACCGTTTAGCTGGAATGAGCGATGCTTTAAAATTAGCAGATATTGTGTTACCAGATGAATATATTTTGCACTTTGATTTTTCAAGAGAAAGTGGTCAGCAAGCTGTAGAAGAGTTAATGGGACTTGAAAAGCCACCAACGGCCATTATGACTACAGACGATCTTATCGGTCTTGGGGTACTAAGTGCACTTGCGAAAAAAGGGATTATCGTACCAAAAGATGTTTCGCTTGTGAGCTTCAATAATGCATTATTGTCTGAAATTGCGAGCCCGCCGCTTACAACGGTCGATGTGAATATCTATCAATTAGGGTATGAAGCTGCAAAAGCATTAGTAGACAAGGTGGAGCATTCTGAATCCATTTCGAAATGCATTATTATTCCGCATAAATTACTGAAGCGTCAAACTTGTGATCGTTATGCAAAAAGCTAAGAGTATTATCTCTTAGCTTTTTGTTTTAAAAATTTTTCTAAACGATCGCAGCCTTCTTTTAACGTTTCCATACTATAAGCATATGAAAGACGGATATATCCTTCACCATATTCTGAAAATGCTGTTCCAGGGACAACTGCGAGTCCAGCTTCTTTGACAAGCTCAATAGCAAAGTCAAATGATGAAGATGTCATATTGCCGATGTAGGGGAAGAAATAAAAGGCGCCAGTCGGTTTCTCAACAGTTAGGCCCATTTGAATAAGTCTGTTGTATACATAATCGCGGCGCTTCTTATATTGATGACGCATCATTTTTGGTGCATCTTTAGCAGCTGTTAATGCTTCAATTGCAGCATACTGTGCGATTGAAGTTGCACAGGTGACATTATATTGATGAACTTTCAAAATATGCCCTGCCAAATAGCTTGGAGCGAATAAAAGTCCAATGCGCCAGCCTGTCATAGAATGTGATTTGGATAATCCATTAATAACAATTGTTTTATCACGCATTTCTGGAAAATGAGCAATGGACATGTGACTTTCTTCATATACAAGCTCACTATAAATTTCATCAGAAAGAACGAAAATATTTTTATCTTTTAAAACAGATACAATATTTGTTAGTTCTTCTTTTGACAGTGTAACACCGGTCGGATTAGAAGGATAAGGTAAAACGATACATCTTGTTCGATCGGTAATTGCATTTTGAATCGCTTCTGCTGTTAAGCGAAATCCAGTTTCACGAACATCTACAAAAATAGGTGTTGCGCCGCAAAGTCTAATAATAGGCTCGTAGCCTGGATAAATAGGGGCTGGTAAAATAACCTCTGTTCCAGGTTCTAAAATGGTACGAAATGTAACATCAATTGCCTCACTAGCGCCGATAGTAACGATGGTTTCGTTTTCAGGTGCATAGTGTAAATCGTAATTTTCTTTTAGAAAATGGCAAGCTGCCTTGCGTAATTCTAATAGACCAGCGTTATGTGTATAACTTGTATAGTTTTCTGTAATCGCGCGTTTTGCAGCTTCTTTTACTAAAGAAGGAGTTGGAAAATCAGGTTGTCCAATTGTTAAAGAGATGATATTGTCATAGTTTTGAATCATATTAGAGAATTGACGGATACCAGAAATTTGAATATCCTTCACTCTAGGATTAATGAATTGTTCCATTTTCTCTCCCTTTCTTCCGTTTGAAAATTAATTTCATTTTACCATAGTTTTAATCATTTCGCTTTTCAGTGCATAAAAAAAGCCGCTTAAAGCGACTTTTTTAATAACCATATTCCCAATCTATTTCATCTTCATTCCAAAGTACTGAAGAGACTTTACCAAGGTGCATAACAGATTCATTCATAGCACATGTGCAATTCTCTTCACCAGCTTTGTCTTGTAATTCTTCGTATACTGATTTATCAACATTTTCGAGAACAATCAAATTCTCCTCTTTTAAAACAAGCGTAGTTCCTGCCATATTTATCTTCCTCCTACTAAAATAATGGTCACTTATTTGTAAACATAGATAGTATGGATTATATGCTTTATGTTGTTATAGTTGTCCGTTTATTGGACTATTTTGTGTTTTATTTTTTAATCCGTATTCATTGTATACTGCATCATGGTAATTTGGTACAGGGTTTACAATCATTTCGGAAAGTTGTAACATTTCTTAACGACTGTTCACAAATGATTTACAAATATGTTAAGAAAAGTCTAAATTTTAAAACAAACGATCCTATAAAATGATATAATCAAATCAAAATGCATGTAGGGGATGAAAGGGTATGGAACTAATCCGCGACTTAATGATCCAAGTTGCAATCATTATTTTGCCACTGTTTTTATACGAAGCGATTCGTCTCAATCGCTATCAAGATATGCTTCCAAAGCCCAATCGCTACTTTATTATGTTTTTATCCAGTATTACGCTTGTCCTTTCTATGACGTACCCGATTTGTTTTAAAGAAGGTTGCGATTACAACTTTCATGCAATCCCAATTATGAGTGGTTTCTTGTATGGAGGAATTGTAGGGATTATTCCAGCTTTTATTTTTATCGTATACGAATGGTTTTTAAATGATTTAAATTGGTTTCGTATATTAGAAGTTGTGTTCCTTATCATTATTCCGTTATTGTTATCAAAAAAATGGTCTGTTTTTCCAAGGAATAAGAAACTGATTTTATCTTTCATCATCTCATCTTTATATGCGCTTATCTGCCTAGTACTTGGAATGTTCGATGTGTTATTAGGAATTGGATTTACACCGCCTATGTCACATTTATATGGTGGATATATATTCGCCTCGTTTGTTATGGTTATGACAATGGTATTTCAAGTGTATTTAACAGAATATTTAAACGAAAACGCATTGTTACGTACAGAGATGCAAAAGTCGGAAAAATTGAACATTGTAAGTGAATTAGCAGCAAGTGTTGCGCATGAAGTTCGAAATCCACTTACAGTTGTTCGGGGGTTTATCCAATTATTAGATAGTACAGAAGATATGAAGAACAAGGATTATATGCGCCTTGTATTGGCGGAACTAGATCGTGCTGAACAAATCATCTCGGATTACTTAAATTTAGCGAGGCCACAAATTGAGAAAAAAGAACATATTTGCTTATCAGCGCAGTTGATTGAAATGACTACGTTAATGTCTTCATTTGCAGCGATGCAAGGTGTGTATTTACAAGTTGAAATTTCTGAGAATCTATATACGATAGGTGATAAGACGAAATTAAAACAGGCTATTATGAATGTTGTAAAGAATGGAATTGAAGCGATTCAGGAAAACAAAGGATATTTAAAAGTGACTGCTAATCAAAAAGGTGAAATCATTATAGTGCGAGTAAAAGATAGCGGAATTGGAATGACGAAAGAACAGTTAGCAAGACTTGGACAACCGTATTATTCATTGAAAGAAAAAGGAACGGGTCTAGGGCTTATGGTGACTTTTAGTATTTTACAAGCACATAATGGTACGCTGGAGTATAACAGTGAGAGTGGGAAAGGTACAGAAGCAATTATCACATTACCAGCAGTTAGAAATTAGGAATAAAAGTTACCGATAGAAGGTAACTTTTTATTGTTTTGTATGAATGGATTGTAGAATCTTAATTTCTAGGTAGTGAAAAATGCATTATGGTTAAGGGGCTATTCATTTGTTTTTTCCTGTTTAACGCGAACGAATAAATTTTTAAGTGATTGAAATAGACTTTGTTCTTTTGATGCAGCAATTAATCGCTTTGTTTCTTGAATTTCACGAATGACTTGCATAAGCTGTGCATCTCGCTTGTTGTCTTTGTTATAAACATGATTGACAAGTTTATTTATTTTTTCTTCTTGTTTTGATTCACGCTTATACATATGATTCATTAATAAGTCCATTTTCTCTTTTTGCAAGGCATCTGTTTGAGCTGCATGATCGATGAGATCTTGGAGCATTTCTTCTTGTTTTTCTTCTTTTACATAGACCTGTTGCATTAATACATCTAGTTTTTCATCTTTTAATCGATTTTGTGTGATTAAGGTAGAGTTTTGATGAATAATGGCTTCGTTTAATTGAGCTAACATTTCAAGTTTTAGCATGAATTCTTCAAAATTTTGGCCTTCATCTTTGGCTTGGACCTCTTGATTTTTCTTTATCGCTGGTACAGGTGGATTGTCTTTTTCTTTTAAAATAATAGGAATTGTTTCTGTAATATCTTCTTGTAATTTGGCTGCTCGTTCATGGATTGATTTCAATAGTTTTAGATCATCCATTTTATATATACGAGCATCAGCGGTTTTTGTAATTGTATAACCGTGTTGTTCTAAAAGTTGACTATATTTTCGAACTATATGTTTCGGGATTCCTGTTTTATTCGTGACATCCTTCGTTTTATAGATTGCCTCCATGACATTTCCTCCCCAAAAAGTATCGTATATACCAATTCCATCTTTTACTTTGACTTCCTTTGAAAAAGAATGTCGTAAACCTAGAAGTTTTCTACATGATTAGTGAAAACCTGAGGAAAAATGAACATTTTTGGCATAAAGAAGAGGAAGAACTAAAATAATGTCTGAAAACATATATAAAAGAAGTTTGTTATAATAACCTAGGAAAGGCAAGAGGATTAAAAAGTGGAGGCACATATATGAAGCAGTTAAAAGGTATTATTATTTCGATTATTGCTATTCTTTCTATTTTTGTCGTTGTCTATGAAGCACTTATACCTGCAGAACCAAAGAGTCAGAAAGAAGTTACATATGATCAAGTTCTAGAGTTCCCAAAAGAACGTTATCCAGAAACGGGAAAGCACATTGCAGATGCGATAAAAGAAGGCCACTCGAAAATTTGTACGATTGATCGAAATGGCGCGGGAGATAGAAGGAAGTTGTCTTTAGCACCGTATCCAGCAAAAAAAGGATATGATCGTGATGAATGGCCGATGGCAATGTGTAAAGAAGGTGGAAAAGGTGCGCATATTGAATATATTAGCCCTGCTGACAATAGAGGCGCAGGTTCATGGGTGGGAAATAAGCTAGATAAGTATCCAGATGGGACACGTGTGAAATTTGTGGTGAAATAGTAGAAGGGGATGGTGTTTGTGGAGTTAACAATTTCCTATTCACAATTAATCGTGATGAATTATGGTGGGGAACAACCTTATGTAGACTGGGGTAATGAAGATTTTGAGAGAGGATATGCCAAAGCAGAAGGTGTAATTATCTTTGAAGCAATTTCCGATTATACGTGTGAAATCAAAGCATCTGTTGGAAAGCATAATGAGAAAGAGGGAGTCGTGAGAACGATATCCGTTCCTTTTACGGTAGAAAACGATGGGGTTTTTGTAAGGAGTATTCTTTCTGATACATTGCATATTGCAATTCCAAAAGGTAACTATATGTTGGTGCTACAAGCAATGCCACTTGAGGAGCCAACGGATGATGAACTGTATAAGGTACAATATGAACTGTTTTTTGAAAATCAAGAGTGAAAAAGCCACGTTATCGTGGCTTTTCTGTTGAATTTCGTTACAATGAAGGACACCCTATTTTCTCATTATGCATTTGTTTTTAGAAGGGAACGGGCCTCTTTAGCAGCTTGAACCATATGCTCTAAAGCTGGGATAACTTCTTCTGTGCTTCTTGTTTTTAAACCACAGTCTGGATTAATCCAGAAGTATTTTGAATCACACACTTTTAAGGACTGCTCTACAATTGTGTATATTTCATCTTTGCTTGGGATACGAGGACTATGAATGTCATAGACTCCTAGACCAATTCCTTTTTCATAAGTTGTATGTTCCAATGTATGAATAAATTCACCATGACTTCTAGATGTTTCAATAGAGATAACATCTGCATCTAATGCACGAATTGCATCTACAATATCTTCAAAGTTACTGTAGCACATATGTGTATGAATTTGTGTTTCATTCGCTACAGAAGATGTTGCTAAAAGGAAAGATTGAACTGCCCAAGTAATATATGCATCCCAATCTTTTTCTTTTAATGGCATTCCTTCACGAAGTGCTGGTTCATCGACTTGGATTACTCTAATTCCAGAGGATTCAAGTAATTCAATTTCATGACGAAGTGCTAATGCAATTTGATAAGAAACTTCTTTTCTTGAAATATCATTTCGAACGAATGACCAATTCAAAATTGTTACCGGTCCTGTTAACATACCTTTTACAACTTTATCCGTAAGACTTTGAGCATATACGGTTTCTTTAATGGTCATCCCATTCATAAAGGCAACATCCCCATAAATTACAGGTGGCTTTACACAGCGGGAACCGTATGATTGTACCCAGCCATTTTTAGTAAAAGAGAACCCAACGAGTCTTTCACCAAAATATTCCACCATATCAGTTCTTTCAAATTCACCATGTACAAGTACATCAAGACCAATATCTTCTTGATGGCGAATCCATTTCTCAGTTTCTTTTTCGATAAATTTTTCATATTGTTCGTTTGTAATATCACCGCTACGCCATTGTTTACGTGTTTGACGAACTTCAACAGTTTGCGGGAAACTACCAATTGTTGTTGTCGGAAGTAGTGGTAATCGTAGTGCTTCTTGTTGTAATTCATAGCGTTGTTCAAATGGAAGAGGACGAGAGAAATCTTCTTCTTTAAGATTGGCTCTTGCTGTTTGTACATCTTCACGATTACGTGCAGCTGAAGATCGAATTGTTTCATGAGCGCTACGGTAAGTAGCTAATTCCGTACTAACACTTTCTGTACCTTCAGAAAGCGCATGTTTAATAAGTCTAAGTTCTTCTAATTTTTGATTTGCAAATGCAAGGGCGTCAAATAGTTCAGTTGATAAGTGTGTTTCTTCTGTCTTATCAATTGGAGTATGCAGTAAGCTACATGAAGGTTGAACGATCAACTCTTTTGATGTAACGCGACCTTGTAATGTTTTCAATAAAGAAAGGACTTCATCAAGATCAGCTCTCCAAATGTTACGGCCATCTACACAACCAACCGCTAAAATTTTATCGGATGGGAATCCGTGCTCTAAAAGTGCTTGTACATTGCCCTTTTTACCGTGAACAAAGTCCAAACCAATGCCGGATACAGGGAATGTAATAATCTCTTCATAGTTCTCTTCTACACTATCAAAATAAGTTTGTAAGATAAGAGATGCATTTGGAACTTCTTTACGAAATGTTTTGTAAAGTTCTTTTGCTTCTGCAATTTCTTCTTTTGTTAAAGATACAAAAATTGGTTCATCAATTTGGATGATTTTTGCACCAGCTTCGTGTAATTCAGTTAATAGCTGTACATAAGGAGCAACGAGTTGATTTAAAATAGTAGCAAATTGCTCTTGTTTATATCCTTTTGCTAACTTTAAGAATGTATAAGGTCCTAATATAACTGGTTTACCATCAACACCTAATTCTTGTTTTGCTTCTTCATATAAGCGAAGTGGTCGATTGTCTTTTAAAGAAATCTCTAATCCTTCTTCATACTCAGGAACAATATAATGATAATTTGTGTTAAACCATTTCGTCATTTCAGAAGCAACGTGATCTTTGGAGCCGCGTGCCATTGCAAAATATACATCAAGATAAGACGTGAACTCTGAAAAACGTGAAGGAATAAAGCCAAGCATGTAGGCTGTGTCCAGCACATGATCATAATATGTAAAGTCACCAATTGGAATTACATCGATCCCTTTTTCTTGCTGAACTTTCACATGTTGAAGACGAATTTCTTTCATTGTTGTTGAAAATTGCTGCTCATCAATCTTATTTGACCAAAAAGCTTCCAACGTTTTTTTCCATTCTCGGTGTAATCCAATTCGTGGATACCCTAAATTACTTGTTTGAATTGCCATTTGAAATTCCTCCCTAATTGAAAGTAAGCATTTCCGTTTACTTGGAAATGCATGTAACGAAAAGCATAAAGGGACAGAAAATAGTCCTTTCTTCTCGTTCGTAACACCTAATCATCATCCGTGAGTCTATCAGTGTTGTTAAAATAGGCAGGTCTCCTGGCTCATGCGTCATATGATTTCTTTTACCTTCCCGTTTTCACAGTGGTATAGAAAAGAAGGCTCTTCATTTACAGTGGCGGGACCGCGTTGGAATTTCACCAAACTTCCCTTTTCAACACGAAATAAGAAATCTCGTGTACCTATTTTCCTTTTGAAAGGAATTTAACAAGCAAATATGATATTGAGAAAGATTCTAACATAATTTTTAGAATTTTGTCTACTGTTTTGAAATAAGAATATTTAGAAGTTTTTATTTTTTATTACGCATGAAAATTATGGTTATGAAAAAGGATGGAATCAAAAGTTCTATATAAATCCATTTTCATTTTTCGACATCTAAATCCCTATTATGCAGAATAAAAAGTAACCTACACTCGTTTGCTCTTTCTGTTTTTACTTCGCATGTAGCAAAAAAAGGCCCTGACCGCTTCTATGCATGAATAGATGCTCTCTCCCACCTAAAAAGAGGGGTTTTATGTTGGTTTTTTAATTGATGTATATGTTTGTTTTATAAGGGAACGATGAGGCTTCATATTTAAATGAAAGAGAAGCGATAATAAAGAGTATAAAGAGGCGAATGGTAAGGCTAATTATCAGTGAGGAAAAGCCTCACTGATAGAAGTCTCACTTTGCATCCATTCCTATTTCGAAAAGGCGACCAGCACTTGCATCTTTATGGAGTTCATTTAACCAATGCAATTCAACTGTAATATGTTCAATAACACTTTTTAAAATATAAATTTGTGCACGTGGAACGTGTGTCTTGCTATGTTCGTATATTGATTGCATCGTATGTAAATGTTGAATCGTGTCCTCTCTCTTTTTTTCTAAAATAGGAACGATTGTTTTTTCATCACCAAAATGAGCGAAAGATAGTGCTGAATAGATTGGTTTATATATTTGATTTTTTGCTTCGAATTGTTTTAAAAGCAGCGTATAGAAAAGTTCTCTTCCAGTTTCGGTTATATGAAAAATCGTCTTATCTGGTCGATTTGTATCTCGTACAACATTTGTAACCGCAATTGCCTCTTGTTTTTCTAATTGTTCAAAGGCGTAATAGAGGGATCCTTTTGCATATTTAATATAACAATCCATTTGGCGTTCTTTCATTATATGTTGCACTTCATATGGGTGTTTATCTCCTTCGAGTAGTAAGCCGAGAATGACTAATTTCATGCTCACGCTGTCTCAACTCCTGTATTATAAACTTTATACATATTATAAACGGTATATCTCTTTCGATAAAGAGATATACCGTTGCATGTTTTACTATACTAACTTACTTGCTTTTGTTTTTTCTTTGTTCCAGTGAAAAGACGATCTTTTCCCATTAGTGTAATACAGATAATACTTAGGATAGCTGGAATAAGCGCCCATAAAAATATATTAGCAATAGATGTCGCAAGCGCTTGTTTAATTCCATTAAGTATTTCCGGTGGAATTTTTTCAGTAGCATGTGGTGATAATAAAAAGCTTGTGTCTCCACTTTTTGGTGCCAGTTTTGCTAATTCTGGAGGGAAAACCGCTTTTAATTTATCGGTGAAAATATGGTTTTGAATGGTACCAAAGATTGTTACACCGAGAGTCATTCCGAGAGAACGGAAGAATGAGTTTGTTGATGTGGCAGAGCCTCGATCTCTCATTTCTAAATTGTGAATAGAAGACATACTTAAAACTGAGAAAGAGAAGCCAACCCCAAGCCCAGCAAGAATCATAAAGACTGTTACGAGTGTGCGTGATGTCTCCATTGTTAAAGTGCTGAGTAAATAGATACCAACGACAAAAAATGTACCAGAGATCAGCATAATGTTACGATAACTTGTTCGTGAAGCCAATTGTCCACCTGCTTGGCTTCCAATTACAGAACCTACCATCATCGGTGTTAAAATTAATCCAGCATTGGATGCAGAACCGCCCAGAACACCTTGAATAAAGATTGGAATATACACTGTACAAATAATAAAAGCTGCCCCGTAGAAAAAGGCTACACCTTGGCTGGCTGCAAATAAACGTTTTTTAAATAAATGGAAAGAAATAATTGGCTCTGTTGCTTTTCTTTCCACGAAGAAGAAAATGATAAGCATAATAGCAAATGATGTAAATAAACCAATAATTATATTGGAATCCCATGCATATTCCTTACCGCCAAGTTCTAATGCAAACATTAAGCAAACAATGCTTATTACAAGTGTAATAGCACCAGCCCAATCAATTTTTTGTTTTCTATACTGTAATGACTCTTTGTAGTACTTAGAAATGAAGAAGAAAGAGATAAGTCCTAATGGAATATTAATATAGAAAACCCAGTGCCAGCTTATATAATCAGTAATATAAGCACCTAATAAAGGACCGAAAACACTCGATGTTCCGAAAACAGCTCCAAATAGCCCTGTCATTTTTCCTCGTTTTTCAGGTGGGAATATATCGTACATAATTGTAAATGCGATTGGCATAAGAGCACCGCCGCCAATACCTTGGATTGCTCTGTAAATACTTAGCTGTTCAATGCTTGTTGCTGTACCACAAAGAATAGAACCAAATAAGAAGAGGAGTAATCCACCAATATAAAAACGTTTCCGCCCATACATATCAGAAAGTTTCCCGAAAATAGGCATTCCAGCCATTGTTGCTACCATATAAGCTGATGTGACCCAAACAAATTTATCAAATCCTCCCAGGTCTCCAACAATTGTTGCCATCGCAGTTGCAACGATCGTATTATCCATTGCTGCCATCAGAATACCAAGTAATAATCCTACAACAACAAACTTTGTTTTACTTATTTTGTTTTGAGATATTTGTGTCTCCAAACATAATCCTCCTTTAGTATAAAAATGAACTGATTTAATCTTTCAAAGGATGTATTTTCCAAAATATGAAGTACATAATGAAGAATATCTTTATGTACAGTCTTTCTCTCCTTTCGCTTATTTATAAAGAAAGAATAGAAATCATAACTCATATTATAGTCAAATTTGACTAAAAGGTAAACTTTTTTTACCCGTCAAAAGTTTCTTTTCTTCAAGGTAGTTAAAAAGGAGATATGTGGTGAATTTTTTGAGAACAAGTGAGGAAAATAGGGTAGTGTACAAAATGAATGGGAAGAAATAATTCAAATGTAAAGTTTGTAAAAAAGAAATATTGAATCATGTACTGTCCCACTATTTAAAATGGTTTTTCCCTGGAATTGTCGAATAAGATAGAGAGGAGAGATAAAGAAGTTATAAGTGGATTACGTATTGAACGGAAGTAAGTTAGTATTTCGGATAAAGTGAAACTTCCATCAGTGGGTGGCTTTTCATCCCTCACTGATGGAAAGCCCTCACCAATCGAGTATTACTGCCCGTTAATGCGGGATAAATAATGAAAGAAGGGTAGTTCATTGTTTAGTTAGGAAGAATAAAGTTGTATAGATAATACGATCTGGAATGAGGTGAATTTTTATTATGAAAATATGGAAACGAATTTCAAATCAAGAAATGTTTCTTTTATCTTTACAACCTGTTTTGTGGATGGATGGAGGAGCTAAAGAAATAAACAGGAAACAATCTACTCCAAATGTAGCGGTAACATTGCAAATTCGTAATGTACAAGAGAAAGATTTTTCATACGAACTTGTTTATGATATAAATGAAACTCTCGTTATTCAACTTGAGGTGGAAAATAGAGGAACTGAAGAGGTTTCTCGAGTAATTATGAGTCATATGATCCGTGATTATTTTGTATACATTCCTAATACATTAAAGACGAATAAGGGAGCAAGTGAATTTTTATTTCAGCTTGTAAGGTGGCGAGTTGATGAACTGCTTCCGAATGAAAAAGTTCAATTAACTTGTCAAGTAAAAGTAGCACACACTCCTGTTCCTTCTACTATGTCATTACGTGCTACGTATACATTCCAACATGCTGACGTAACGTATGGGCCACTTCAAACGAAAGAAGCAATTGTGATACAACAATAAAAAGGAACCCCGTGACGTGAGGGCACTGAAAAACTTACGTTTTTCATTCCGTAAAACATATGTGAAACGAAAAAAGGCGACTTTCCGTTCAATTTTGAATGGAAAGTCGCCTTTTTCTTATGCTTTTTTTACTTCTTTTCTTTCATTAAGGTCATGATTCGTTTTAAATTAACTGCGAATATGGCCATCGCCCCC
>NZ_JBIWHY010000037.1:0-24544 GCF_044764345.1 Bacillus sp. NPDC094106
GAAATTTCTCCGATCCTAATTTTTCTCCTATTATACAAGAAATACCCTATAGAACAGACTTTTTTTTAAGTGTCTATTCTATAGGGTACATTTTACTCGTTTGCTCTTTCTGTTTTTACTTCGTATGTGGCAGAAAAGCTTCTATGCATGGCCGGATTCTCCCTCCCACCTAAAAAGAAAGGTTTTATGTCGATTTTTCAATTTGTACTTATATATATGAGCTTCTTTGGCATAAGAGAAGGAAAATTGGTATACTATAACCAAATTACGGAGGTGTTTTCGCAATGAATCATTATAAAGACGATAGTTACGCCTTACATACAGATTTATATCAAATCAACATGGCTTATACATATTGGAAAGATGGTATTCACGATCGCCGTTCTGTTTTTGATTTATATTTTCGAAAGCTTCCATTTGAAAATGGCTATGCCATTTTTGCTGGTCTTGAAAAAATTATAGAGTACATAGAAAATTTTCGTTTTACTGAAAGTGATATCGCTTATTTAACAGAATTACAATTTGAAGAGGACTTCCTTCACTATTTACAAAACATGAAATTCACAGGAACTATTCGCAGTATGCAAGAAGGAGAAGTTGTTTTTAATAATGAACCATTATTACGTGTCGATGCCCCACTTGGTGAAGCACAAATTATCGAAACAGCTCTATTAAATATTGTGAATTACCAAACATTAATCGCTACAAAAGCGGCACGTATGAAGCATGCAGCAAACAACGATGAACTCTTAGAATTTGGTACACGCCGCGCTCATGAATTTGACGCTGCCCTTTGGGGAACACGCGCAGCCTTTATTGGTGGATTTTCTTCTACAAGTAACGTCCGAGCTGGAAAACGATTTGGTATTCCAGTGGCTGGTACCCATGCCCATTCCTTTGTTCAAGCGTATCGTGATGAATATGTTGCATTTAAAAAATACGCTGAAACACATAAAAAATGTGTCTTTCTAGTTGATACATACGACACATTAAAATCTGGTGTACCAAATGCCATTCGAGTCGCAAAAGAATTCGGAGATTGCATTGATTTTTATGGTATTCGTCTTGATAGCGGGGATATGGCCTATTTATCAAAAGAAGCAAGAAAGTTACTTGATGCGGCTGGATTTACAAACACAAAAATTATCGCTTCTAGCGATTTAGATGAATATACAATTATGCACTTAAAGTCTCAAGGAGCTAAAATCGATGTATGGGGTGTTGGCACAAAACTCATCACTTCCTTTGAACAACCTGCATTAGGGGCTGTTTATAAATTAGTTGCAATTGAAGATACAAATGGCACATTAAATGATACGATTAAAATCTCTTCTAATCCTGAAAAAATCACAACACCAGGACTAAAGCGAATTTATCGAATCATTAATCGCGTTAATAGTCATGCAGAAGGCGATTATATTGCTTTAGAAACAGAAGTGCCACAGCAGGAAGAACGTTTAAAAATGTTCCATCCTGTTCATACGTATATTAGTAAATTCGTGACAAACTTTGAAGCACGCGAACTTCATCATGATATTTTCACAAACGGTAAAAGAACATATGAATTGCCTAGCATATTAGACATTCAAAAATACACAGAAAGCACCCTATCGCTATTTTGGGAAGAATATATGCGAACGTTAAACCCTGAAGAATATCCTGTAGATTTAAGTCAAAAATGCTGGGATCATAAAATGAGTTATATCCAAACTGTTCGGGATCAAGTGACAAAAAATATCCAAAAATAAAAAGAGAAGCATTCGCTTCTCTTTTTATTTTATAAGTTTTTCACTCTCAATACACGCATCGCATTTAGCACTGCAATTAATGTAACACCAACATCTGAGAAAACAGCTTCCCACATTGTTGCAATTCCAAATGCACCGAGTAATAGAACAAGGCCTTTTATACCAAGTGCAAAGATAATATTTTGCCATACAATATTGCGTGTACGTTTCGCAATTTTAACAGCCGTTGCAATTTTTGAAGGTTCATCTGTCATGATAACAATATCTGCTGCTTCAATGGCTGCATCAGATCCTAAGCCACCCATTGCGATTCCAACATCTGCTCTTGCTAATACTGGTGTATCATTAATACCATCACCAACGAATGCAACTTTTTCTTTCGCCTGTTTCATCGCATCAATTTTTTCAATTTCTTCTACTTTTTGCTGCGGCAATAATTCAGCATGAACTTCATCTAAACCAAGTTCCTTACCAACAGCTTCCCCAACTAATTTCGCATCACCTGTTAACATTACTGTTTTCTTGATGCCAAGTTCTTTTAATTTTTGAATCGCTTGTTTTGAATCTTCTTTTACTTCATCTGAGATAACAATATAACCAGCATATACACCATCTACAGCAACGTGAACAAGTGTACCTACTGTTTGAGGTTGCTCGAATGGAATGCTTTCTTTCTTCATTAACTTTGCATTTCCCGCAAAGATTTCTTTCCCTTGTACTTTCACAACTGTACCATGGCCAGAAATTTCGCTATAATCTTCAATTATATTTTCATCAATCGATTTTCCATAGCTACTCCGAATAGATTGTGCAATTGGATGGTTTGAATATACTTCTGCACAAGCTGCATATTCAAGGAGCTCTTCTTTTGTCGTTGTTCCGCTTGGCTCCATCTTCGTTACCTTGAATACACCTTTTGTTAATGTTCCTGTTTTATCAAAGACGATATGTTTCACATCATTCAATGCTTCTAAATAGTTACTTCCTTTGATTAAAATACCGCTTTTAGATGCTCCGCCAATGCCACCAAAGAATCCAAGCGGAATAGACACTACCAATGCACATGGACAAGAAATAACTAAAAATACTAATGCACGATAAATCCAATCTGAGAATGTAGCACCTTCTAAAATAAGTGGTGGAATAAACGCTAATGCCGCTGCCGTAATAACTACGACCGGAGTATAGTAACGCGCAAATTTCGTAATAAAGTTTTCTGTTGGCGCTTTTCGGCTACTTGCATTTTGCACTAAATCTAAAATCTTAGATACAGTTGATTCATCAAATTCTTTTGTTACTTCAATTGTTAATACACCATTTTGATTCACAAAACCACTTAATACATCATTACCAATTTCTACTTCACGCGGTACAGACTCACCTGTTAATGCTGAAGTATCTACCATTGATGTTCCCTCAACTACTTTCCCGTCTAACGGTACTTTCTCACCCGGTTTAACAATAATATAGTCCCCAATTTTCACATCTTCTGGCGATACTTGTTTTGTTTCATTTCCAATTTTCACATTCGCATAATCAGGACGAATATCCATTAAGGAAGTAATTGATTTTCTCGAACGGTTTACAGCAATATTTTGAAATAGTTCACCCACTTGGTAAAATAACATAACCGCAACTGCCTCTGGATATTCTTTAATGGCGAATGCCCCTAGAGTTGCAACCGCCATTAAAAAGTTTTCATCAAACACTTGACCGCGTGTTATATTTCTTACAGCACGCCAAACGATATCGCCACCAATAAGTAAATATGCAATAACAAAGAGCGAGATAGTCATTATCTGAGGTAGTTCAGCTAATGCAGCAATGCCTGTTAAAACACCGCCAATCGCTAAGCGCCATAGCATTTTCTTCACAGTTCCTTCACCATGATCGTGACTATGCTCATGACTTCCTTTCTCTTCACGTACAACTTTTACATGCGGCTCTAACTTATGAACAATATTTTTTATCTCTTGCACCGTCGTTTCAAGCTCTTTTTTATTCGTAACTTCTATTTTTAATTTTTTCGATACAAAATCAACAGAGGCTGCCGAAACCGCAGGCATTTCTTTCACCTTTGTTTCAATCTTCATCGCACAATTTGCACAATCTAATCCTTCTAATACGAATACTTCTTTGGCAACTTTTGTTTTTTGTTCATCCTGTACTTTAATATGCGGTTCTAATTTCGTAACAAGCTGTTTTGCTTCCGCAACAACATTATTTTCTTTATTTTGTTCTGTTTCTAAAACCATTGTCTTTGTTGCAAAGTTCACAGAGCAAGAAGAAACACCATCTAATCCTCCGACGCCTTTTTCAATTTTCATCGCACAGTTCGCACAATCTAACCCTTCTAACACAAGTTTTCGTTTCACTAGCGCTTCTGCCATCTTTCTCCCCCCTTGTGCTTTCCTTTTCTATTCTTCTTCATTTACATGTTCGAATGCTTGCTCAAAGATATAAATTACGTGATGGTCAGCTAATGAATAATAGACAACCTTTCCCTCTTTACGGTTTTTCACAAGTTTTGCTTGCTTTAATACACGTAATTGATGTGAAATAGATGATTGCGTCATGCCAAGTAAATAAGCTAAGTCGCATACGCACATTTCCGCTTCAAATAATGCATGTAAAATACGTGTACGCGTACGGTCACCTAATACTTTAAATAATTCTGCTACTTTGCCTAAACTTTCGTCAGCTGGAATTGTTCTTTTTACTTGATCAACAACTTCTTCATGGATAATTGTTTGAGAACATGCTTCTTGACATGTTTCCACTTTATTTTCAGCCATTATAGCTCACCTCTTTATTTGAACATATGAACAACTATTCATATATCTTATACTTTTATTATATGAGTGATTGTTCATATGTGTCAATAAAATCCGCGCTGAATTTTTTGAACATTTTGTTCATATTTAAACTAGAACATATATAGCATATTCTCCGCATACTGTATATTCTTCATGCAAAAAGAGGATGCAGCTAAAGCTTTAATCCTTTAGCACATCCTCTTTATCCTTATCTATTCGTCCTTCACTGCATCAACAATTAACGAAGCAAATCCTAACTTTCCGTCCTGATTTCTATGATCAAAACGTTTAGAACGATAAATAAATCCTTCTTTCTCATCCCAATCATTATAATGAAACTCTCCACTTTCATCGCAATATTCCAAAAGCCTCACCTGAAATCCCGCACTCTCAAACATGGATGTCATCGTTTTATAATTATGAACAATTTTATGACTCGCCGCTGGATGATCTAACGGTCCGGGTCCCCCAACTTGTACACCCTCTTGGTATTCTTCATCTGGGAAAAAGCTATCCGGAACGGCACACCGAATATAACCACCATGCTTTAAAAATCCATAGCATACTTTCGCTGCTTCTATGCCTTCTTCATACGATAAATGTTCCCATACATGCTCTGCTAAAATTGCCGTTAAAGAGTTAGGATTAAACCTTTTGATCCAATCTTCTCTTTTTAATAAATTCAATTCTTCTTCATTCGTATGTAACCAACCTGGATTATTATTAAATTCTCCTGCACCAACAACGATTTTGAATTCATCTTTTACAACCATTGTTTCACCCCTTTATATATTTCAACATACAAATTTCTACAAAATGCTACTTTTTCCTCCTCTGTACAAAAGAAAAAGCCTTGCGCGCTCCCTAGGCGCACAAGGCTTACAATTCATTATATCCCCTTAATTAGCTTTTTCTAAGCTATCTTGCGAACTTGCATCTTCTTTTAAATGACTATGTTTTTTCGAGTAAACAAAGTACACAACTACTCCGATTGCTAACCAAGCACCAAAGTATATCCATGTTGTTAATGGTAAATTTAGCATTAAGAATAAGCAACATGCGACTGAAATAATCGGTAAGATTGGCACAAGCGGTACCATAAATCCACGCTTTAAATTCGGATGCGTTTTACGCAGAATGATAACCGATACACCAACCATCGCAAATGTTAATAATGCTCCAATATTCGCTAAATTCGACAATTCTTTTAAATCGATAAATCCGGCAATTAAAGCACTACCAATTCCTGTTAACCAAGTTGAAAATATTGGTGCTTCTGTCTTCTTATTAATTTTCGCAAAAGATTTTGGCAATAAACCGTCACGGCTCATTGCAAAGAATACACGTGTTGTTGCATAGATGTAAGCAAAAATTACAGCCATAATACCAATTACAGCTCCAATTGCGATTACACCAGCTACTTTATCCTGTCCTACCACTTCTAGTACATAAGCCATCGCTTCTGGTACATCTAATTCTTTATAAGAAACCATACCAGTCATAACGAGACAAACTGCAACGTAAATGATTGTACAAATAACTAACGAAGTAATAATACCAATTGGAAGATCACGTTGTGGATTTTTTACTTCTTCTGCTGAAGTTGCTAATGCATCAAAACCTAAGAAAGCAAAGAATACTGCCGCTGCTCCGGAAAAGACTCCGCTTATGCCGTACGGTGTAAATGGTACCCAGTTCTCTGGTTTTACGTAGAATACACCAACTGCAATAAATAAGACAACAATACCAATTTTAATTAATACCATTGCGTTATTTACACGTTTACTTTCTTTCATACCACGCGATAATAACCAAGTTAGTATTAATGTAATAACCACTGCTGGTAAGTTCACAATACCACCTTGTGATGGAATCGTTAACAATGCTTTTGGAATTTCTATTCCAAATCCACTTATCAGGTTATGGAAGTAACCCGTCCATCCACCAGCTACCGCTGCCGTTGTTAAAACATATACTGATAGTAACGTCCATCCCATTAAATGGGCTACAAACTCACCAATTGTTGCATAAGAATATGTGTACACACTACCTGAAACGGGCAGTGTAGATGCCACTTCTGCGTAACATAATGCTGCAAATCCACAAACAATGGCCGCAATCATAAATGAAAAAATAACTGCTGGACCAGCATCTCTTGCTGCTACTAATCCAGTTAATACAAGAACTCCTGTACCGATTATCGCACCAATCCCTAGCATTGTTAGGTCAAACGCCCCTAGTGTTTTCGTCAAAGTCTTACTTTGACTTTGACCTAACAGTTGCGTAACGGATTTCTTTCTAAATAGGTTGGCCACGATGTATGCCCCCTTTTACTAAGAAGAGCTAAGAGGTCTTCTCTCTTAGCTCTATCATGTTGTATAAAATATTGTTCGATTTTTATTGTGTATTATGCCTCAATTAGCAAGATACAGTTTCTTCTAATAATTCTTTTGCACCTTTGTACTCTACACCATGAGCTTCTGCAACTGCTTCGAATGTTACATAGCCGTCTAATGTATTAAGACCTTTTAATAATGCAGAGTTGCTTAGGCAAGCTTCTTTGTAGCCTTTGTTTGCAATTTGTACTGCATATGGCACTGTTACGTTTGTTAATGCAAGAGTTGATGTACGTGGAACCGCGCCTGGCATGTTTGCAACTGCATAATGAACAACGCCGTGTTTTTCATAAGTTGGGTTATCATGAGTTGTAATGCGGTCAGTTGTTTCGAAAATACCACCTTGGTCAATCGCGATATCTACTACAACAGAACCTGGTTCCATTGATTTAATCATTTCTTCTGTTACAAGTTTTGGCGCTTTTGCACCTGGAATTAATACCGCACCGATTACAAGATCAGATTCTTTTACAGCTTCTGCAATGTTGTAAGGATTAGACATTAAAGTTTTCACTTGGTTACCGAAAATGTCATCTAATTGACGAAGACGTTCTGCACTTAAGTCGATGATTGTTACATCCGCACCTAGTCCAACTGCAATTTTAGCAGCATTTGTACCAGCTTGTCCACCACCGATAATTGTTACTTTACCACGTTTTACCCCTGGAACGCCTGCAAGTAAGATACCTTTGCCGCCTTTGTTTTTCTCAAGGAACTGTGCACCAATTTGTGCAGACATACGACCAGCTACTTCACTCATAGGTGCAAGTAATGGTAAAGAACGGTTTTCTAATTGTACTGTTTCATAAGCGATAGAAACAACTTTCTTTTCAATTAATGCTTTTGTTAATTCTGGTTCTGGAGCTAAGTGTAAATATGTGAATAAGATTAGACCTTCGCTAAAGTGCTTATATTCGCTTTCAACTGGCTCTTTAACTTTCATAACCATATCCATGTTCCAAGCTTCTTCAGCTGTATCAACAAGTTTTGCTCCTGCTTCAACATACTCAGCATCTGTAAAACCAGATCCTAAACCTGCACCCTTTTGAATGAATACTTCGTGATTGTTACGAATTAAATGTACAACACCAGCTGGTGTCATTGCCACACGGTTTTCGTTGTTTTTAATTTCTGTTGGTACCCCAATACGCATAATAAAATGCCCCCTTATAATTAACAGAAAAAAGGAATTCTTTTTTCTTTTTATAATAATTAATAACTTATGTCCTTATTCTAGCATAACTTAAAAGTTATGAAAACGCTAACATACTAATTTAAAAGAAGTTTTTATATTGGGAATAGTGTAAATATAAAGAACTTTATTTCACAAGGGAGTTTCATGTTTTTTTATTCTCTTTCCTTCTTTTCTTATTATCTATCATTCTATTTTCATTATAACCATAGAAACTACACATTCCTTATTTATTATTTGACAATAATATAACAATGTAAAAAACCAACATAAACCGCATACATATGCACTTTAAATCCCCTGTAACATTTTAGAAATATATTCTTTTTATATAAATCCATTTTGATTTTTCAGCATATAAATCGCTACTAAGAAGAACGAAAGGTGATCTGCACTCGGTTTCTCTCTCTGTTTTAACCTGGCATAGGGCAGAAAAAGGATCTGACCGCTTCTATGCATAGCCGGATGCTCTCGTACCTCTAAAAAGAAAGGGGTTTTCATGCCAGTTTTCAACTTGTATTTAAGAAAACAAACATGTTAAAAATCAAAGAAGTGAATCAACAACAAAGGCCTATCCCTGTTGTGGATAAGCCTAGTGAAATCATCTATAAAACAATTCGTTTTTCAGTTTCAGCATCAAAATAATGAACTTTATCCATATTCAAAGCTAGATCCACCTTTGATTGACTGTGCACATCAGCAGAGGCGTCAACACGTGCAACAAAGGATTGACCATTGATGTTGGAATACAGATATGTTTCGGATCCCATTAATTCTGACACATCAATCGTCACCGTTACTTTTGCATTATAAGGTAAGTCTGAAATTGCTTTTCCGTAATAAAAATCTTCTGGACGTATCCCTATGATGATTTCTTTATTGGCACACCCTTTGTTTCGCAAACTTTTCATCTTCTCTTCCGGAACTTCAATTTTCCACTTATCAATCATAACCGCATTTTCTGTTAATGTTCCTTTGAAAAAATTCATTCCAGGAGAGCCAATAAATCCTCCAACAAATACATTCTCTGGATTTTCATAGACTTCTTTAGGTGTACCGACTTGTTGTATAATACCATCCTTTAGTACAACTAAGCGCGTCGCCATCGTCATAGCTTCTATTTGATCATGCGTGACATACACTGTTGTTGTTTGCAGCTGCTGGTGTAATTTTGTAATCTCAGCACGCATTTGAACGCGTAGCTTCGCATCTAAGTTTGACAATGGCTCGTCCATTAAGAACACTTTTGCATTCCGAACAATCGCCCGTCCTAAGGCAACACGCTGACGCTGTCCACCTGAAAGTGCTTTTGGCTTTCGTTCTAAATATTCCTCAAGCCCAAGTATCTTCGCTGCATGTTTCACACGTTGGTCAATCTCCGTTTTACTATATTTTCGCAGTTTTAACCCGAACGCCATGTTATCATAAACACTCATATGCGGATAAAGAGCATAGTTTTGAAAGACCATTGCTATATCTCTATCTTTTGGTGTAACATCATTCACACGCTTTCCATCAATATAAAAGTCTCCCTCTGAAATCTCCTCAAGTCCTGCAATCATACGTAATGTCGTTGATTTTCCGCATCCTGAAGGTCCAACCAAAACGATAAATTCTCCATCATTCACTTCTAGATTAAAATCTTTTACGATTGTCACATCATGATCATATTTCTTATAAATATTTTCGAATGATAGCTGAGCCATAATTGCCTCCTATAATTTTAGCTATTTTGAAAGATACTGTTACAATATTGATCACACCGTTGTTTTATCCCGCATTAACGGGCAGTAAGATCCCCGCCTCAAGATTGAGAGAGAAGCAAAGAAGATAGGTGGGGGATAAAAACCTGCCCCCACTGATGGAAGTTTCACTTTATAAAACTTTGCAAATATCCTTCATGCTGTCTAAAATATAATCCGCTTCTCCTTCTAAATCTTCCTTCCTGCTCGCACCTGTCAGGACACCCACTACTTTAATATTGCTATTTCTTGCAAATCTAACGTCTGTTAATGTATCCCCTACCATGAGCACATCTTCTTCAGCCAGTGAAAATTTCTCTTTGAACACATGATAAAAATCACTTGCAGGTTTTGTTTTATGAACACCGTCATCTGCACCTAAAAAGTCCACATAATCATATAATCCTGTCATTTTAAGTGAATGAATAGCTGCATCAACATCGTCCGCTGTAACAACTCCAATTACATATTCATGGTCTTTTAAATATTGTAATGTTTCCTTTGCGCCTTCTACTTCTGTAAATACGAGATCATCTGCTGTAGAGTGTTTTTTGAATAATGCACATACATCATGAATAAAGTTTTCTTTATTCACATGTTGATTTTCTAATAACGAAAACCATGCAGCCGCAATAAAGTAATTTGTGCGACAAGCTAGTAAACTTGTACTCTCAAAATCGTTATCACTCATACCAATAATCTTTAGGTAGTCATCTCGTTTATTTTTTTCATTTGGATACATTTGAAATATATCATCTAGCACACGATGAACAATTTTGTACCAGACCGAATCTAGCTGTATTAGTGTTCCATCTTTATCAAAAATAATTCCTTTATTCACCTTCTGATCCTCCTAAAACTTCATACCATGTTTTAATACCCTGACGCTTAACGTTATTATGAATAGGATTTATAAACGCTACTAACTCATCATCTTCCCAACCTTCAATCCTAGCATATGCTCCTTCATTTAAAGAAAAATCAAAGGTCACTTGGCCGCCGAATTCTTTTTCGATCATTTGGCCATTCACAATCATTCTCCACTCGCACGGTTTATCTGTACGAATGTTGTAACGAATATTCCCTTGAACCTCATCGCCAACATAAATGGTTTTACCTTCGTTTTGAATATCTATCTCTAATTTTCTAAATCGAGAAAAATAAATTCTGCCTTTTGAAATAGCATCCTTTAAATTGTTAATAGATAAACCATTACATAATACATACGTTCCTGGGTCACCATAAATCGATGGGTCATTAGATCCTGGGAACGTTTTAGATGGATGTAAATGAGAATCACTTCCTCCTATCCCCCAGATTTTAAGACCACTTAACCACATTTGATCGAAGAACTTTAAAGCTTCTAAAGTAGATGGTTTGCTTTTCTTATAAGTTGGATCACACATGATTTCCATTGTATGAATATTTTCTAAGTTAATATCAATTTGGTTCGCCCAAGGCTTCATAAATGGATGATTCACGCTAATTAAATAACCTTTTTCTTTCATGAGAGAAAATAGTTCATTCATGCTTTTAGCGTTAAACGATTCATCGAAACACTTTGTAAAATTAACATATTCCTTCATACCGAACATATTGTAATGCCCGTAAGGAGTTGTAAGTTCCATAGATGGTATAATTAATGTGTTTCCTTTTTGATACGATGGCATGACAATGTTGTGTTCCGTCGCATATAAAAAATCCAACTCTTGTTTTTCACATACGCTCATTCCCAGTTCGTCATCTATCTCGCCATCCGTTAAATTTGTATGTTCATGAAAATCTCCTTTGTACCAACGATGCTCTTCATTTATTACCTTTTCAAAATTGTATTCATCAATAAAGACATTTTCCTTGCAAAAATGCTCTCGATTATATTCTTGTTCTAACTTGTCATTCACTAATATATTTACTGTATAGTCAACTTTTCTTCCGGCAAACTTTACTGCTTTATTTGCACAATGAGGGATATATACTACTTCTAATTCCCAATTACCAGACGGTATTTTCCCTCCAACACAACCAGCTGAACAAAACTTTGAATCTTTTGCAACAACTAGTTTTCCATCAACAATTGGTGTTTGATACTGTATACGTACAAAACCGTTAGGGTCTCTCAAGATTAATAAAAGCGGAATTTTTCGACTGATTCCTTGATCGATAGTTAATGTAAAATTGACAATATCGGTTGAATCCATTAGAAAAGAATGTTTATTTTTTACGAATGGAGACAGACTCATAGTACCTTTCATTTCAATCATGATTCCCACACCTTTTTTGATATTTTAATGATAGAATCATAGAGGTACTTCTTTGATTCAAAAGCACCTCACGTTTCTCTTCAAAGTAATACATGAACAGGTTTATTTCTTCTTTTTCAGCACTTTATCCAACTCTTCCTGCGCAACCTTAGCTGCTTCATCTAATGCTTTTTTTGCAGGGACTCCTTCAATTTCTACTTTATCCTTTGCTACATTTAACGCGTCATTGATTTTACCACCTGTTGGATCCGTAAATGGTGCAACTCCATATTGATTCGCTTGCTCTAATGGAACTAATGCTTGTGGTTGTTTTTTAACAAATTCAGCATAAGGACCATAATCTGTTACATTGTTCCGAACAGGGATATAGCCTGTTGCCATTGACCATTCAGCCGTTTTCTCAGTGCTTGTTGCAAATTTCATAAAGTCATATGCACCTTTTGCTACTTCTGGATCAACATTTCTCGTTAATGTGAATAAATACGTTTCTAATTTTGGTGCTGGTTTATGATTACCCCAAGCTGGTTGTGGTAATGCTCCAAATGTGTTAAGGCGTTCTTCCTCAGTCATTCCTTTACCTAACGATTTAAAAACAAATCCTTGGTCACCAGATGATCCTGTAAATCCTAACGTTCTACCTTCAACTAGATCGATTATTGTTTTATCCCAATACTCCCAACCAGTTCCACCTGAATGAATATTCATAATTTTATCTTCATGAATCCACGTACGGAATTTTTCCCATACCGTAACCCAAGTGTCATCGTTGATTAACACTTTTTTACCATCTTCACTTAATACATTTCCGCCAGCACTGCGAACCGCATCAATTAAGTTTGACGTACCCCACATCGGCATCCAACCTGCGTATGTGACATTTCCATTTGCATCGCGTTTTGCTGCTTTTTTCGCTACTTTTTCTACGCCTTCCCACGTCTTTAAATCGTCAGCAGTAAAGCCATTTTCCGCTAACGCTTTTTTATTGTAATAAAAAACTTGAGTTGTACCGTAAAAAGGAATTCCATATAATTTCCCGTCAATTGTTGCTTGATTCATAAAACCTTTTCCGTAATCTTCTTTGTTAAATTGCTTATCATCTTTAACATATTCATCTAGAGGTACAATTAACTTTTTCTTAGCATATTCTTGAATGACGTCTGAACCTAACAACGCAATTGCTTCTTGATTATTTGCTGCAAATCCACTTTGAAGCTTTTGATAAGACTCATCGTAGTTACCTGCTTTTGTTGTTTTCACTACGTACTTGTCTTGACTTTTATTGTATTCCTCAACAATCTTGTCTACTTTGTCTGCAAGTGAACCACCTACTCCATTAATAAACGGAACAACAATCTTATTTCCCTCTTTACTTGCTTTAACAGTATTCCCTTTTCCACCTGAACAGCCTGCAAGTGCACCAACAAACAATGATACAATTGTTAGAAGCATGAATAATTTTCTCATCCCGAATGTCTCCTTTATATTTAGTTAACCTTTTATTCCTGAATCAGTAACGCCTGAGAGGAACCATTTTTGTAAAACTAAAAATACGATTAAGAGCGGCACTGTGGCGATTGTACTTGCAACCATAATGTGTGACCAATCTCGGCCTAAGGAACTATTAATGAAATAATCAGCAATTCCGTTAGTAATTAACTTTTGCGTATTATCTTTCAAGATAAGAGCTGGCCAAATGTAATTATTATAATTCCCAATAAATGTAACTAAACCTAATGTTACAAATGAGGATCGCGTCATTGGAAAAATAATCTTCCAAAGGATACGCCAATCACTCGCTCCATCAATTTTGGCTGCTTCTACTATTTCATAACCAACCTTGTGGAATGATTGTTTTAAATAGAAAATACCGAATACACTAACAGCCATAGAAATGATGTATCCAAAATGTGAATCAAGTAACCCCACTTTTCCTAACATCACATATACAGGAACATACGATACAGCTCCAGGAATCATGTAGGTTGCCATGACAACACTAAACGTTAAGTTCTTCCCTTTGAACTTATAAAATGCCAACATATAAGCAAAGAGCGCAGACGAAATAAGTACATATATAGTAATAATGAAAGAAGTATAAAAACTATTAAATATATACGTGTTAAATGGCAGAATTTCTAATACTTGACGATAATTTTCCCAGTGAAATTCCTTAGGCCAAAAGCCGCCTTGTAATACTTCACTAGATGTTTTAAACGAACCAAGTACCATCCATATGAATGGAAAGACAAACAAGATACTTGATACCACTAAAAAGAGATGCTTTATGATTAATGGAGTCTTTTTCATATTATTCATCAATAGTTCACCCACTTATCACCTATTATCTTGTTTATAACAGATAGTAAAATTGTAATGATTAATATAATAAATGCGATTGCCGTTGCAGACCCCATATCGAACTGTTCAAACGCTTGTTGGAAGAATAAATAAAGTAATGTTCGCGTCGATCCACTCGGTCCACCTTGTGTTAAGATTTTAATTTGATCATAAGCCTGTACCGAAGAAATTATATTGACAACAACTAAGAAGAAGGTTGTTGATGAAACCATCGGTAGTGTTACATACCGAAATTTCTGCCATGAATTCGCTCCATCAATACTGGCTGCTTCATACAAACTATCTGGTACTTTCTCTAATGCACCGATATAGAAAATCATCGTCCATCCAACTAATTTCCATACTGTTACAATAATGACCGCTAGCATGGCTGTATGACTACTCTGTAGCCAGTCCAAGCTCGGTATCCCGAAAAAACCTAGCACCTTATTGATAGCTCCAAATTTAGGTTCATATAGAAGGGACCATACAATGGATACAGCTACTGTTGGCGTTACCCAAGGTGAGAAAATTAGTAATTGATAAATTGCAGAACCTCTGAACTTCTTTCGGAAGAACAATGCGAAACCTAAACCTAATACAATCGTCGGAACAACTGTCCCAATTCCGAAATAAAGAGTATTTAACAATGCCTGTATAAAAGAATCCTGTGTAAACAAATTAAAATAATTATCTAAACCAACAAAATTAAAATCATTTGTCATGAAATCCCAGTCTGTAAAACTAATACCTAAACTAATTAAATTCGGAATAATCCAAAACAACATTAGAGGTATTCCAACCGGTAATAAAAAGAACACAGCTTTTGATAATTTTATTTGCATTCTCGTCACCTCCTAATTCATATTGTACGGACACATTATTAACACAATGTTGTTATTATGTTAATGAATTGTAAAATCAACATAAAAACAAAACAAAACAATATATTTACAAAAAAATATAACAAAAAAAACTATTTCTCATTAAGAAATAGTTTACTTCAAGATTTTCTTTCTATATGGTTATTACTTCAATTCCTTTATTTACTAGGGCATTTTGCCATCTTTCATCGAGTTTAGCATTTGTATACAACGCATCAATATCCTCAAAATTTCCGCTTTTATAAAACTTTGTTAAATTAAACTTTGACTCATCTATCATCATCACAACTTGTTTTGCATTTTTCTTTAATTGCTGAAAAATTTGTGCGTCCTCAATATATGAACACGTCAGTTCCTTTTCTAAAGAAATTCCATCACACGAAGCAAATAATTTATTAACAGTAAATTGGTCAAGATAGTTTAACGTCATTTCTCCAGACAATGCTAATGAATTGGAATTTAACATGCCACCAAAAACTATTAATTTGCAATCAAATGAATCATACTGTTCTTTAAGCTCAATAACTTTATTGACAGCTGGTATCGAGTTTGTCAGGATTGTCAAATTCTTTTTATCATGTATAAAATCCAAAATTTGCATCGTAGTCGTCCCAATTTCAATTGCAATAATATCATTATCTTCTACCAGTTTACTTGCTTCCATAGCAATTTTTCGTTTTTCTTCAATATTCTCAGATCGACGTTTGTCAAAATAAAATTCAATGGTATGATCTTTTTTCTTAACTGCACCACCATGTATTTTCGTAAGCTTACCTTCCTTATGCATCATATCTAAATCTCTTCGAATTGTTTCTGTGGTAACATTTAACGCCTTTGCTAAATCATTCACCATCACTCGATTATATTTTTCTAGCTCATCAAGTGTGTATTTTCTTCTCTCAAATTGTGTATAAGACTTCATTCAATTAACACCTCTTTATATTACACAAAATATACATCGTTCTAAAAAAACTTATAAAAACTAGAACGATACCTTAAAAAAAACACTATTTCTAGCAGTATAAAACCATCTTCTCTATTCTGTTTCTCTTTACTCATTTACTTAAAGTATAGTGTAACTAGTCAATAATTTCATCTAAAAGGCAAATTGTATAGTTTAAGAATTTTTCATTCATACTTTAACTGAACAATCTACATCACAAAATGTGTTCTCTCTTTATATATTCAGTCTGATTTTCCGACATATACATCACAGCTATGAAATTAAAAAGAGAGCTCCACTTGTTTTATCCTTTTGGTTTCACACGGCATGGGGCTAAAAAAGGCTCTGACCGCTTCTATGCATGGCCAGATCCTCTCTTCCACCTAAAAAGAAAGGTTTTTTTGTACTTATATAATAAAAAACAGCTGCCGATATTTAACTGGCAGCTGGATAACTCATAAATAATTTGGAAAATAAATCTTCCGTTGTTTCTGTAATCTTCTCAAACATATCCGTTCCACTTTCGTCTTGCTCTTTCATCATCTTAATGGTTTCTTTTGCATCCTCAGGATAGTCTGTAATAATCCCATCGACATTAAGTTTATAATATTTCCTTAAGCTTTCCATATCATTTACAGTCCATACATAAATCGGTTTATTTAATTTATGAGCTGATTGTACTAATTGCTTATTCAACATATATTCTTCTGCTACATAAAAATCTGCTTGAACATCTTTTAAATTTGCTACGCTTGCATATAGTACATATCCTACTTTTATATCTGAATTTATACGCTTAAATTCTTTAATAAGCGGATAGTGCAACGTTTGAATTATACATTGCTTTTCAAAGTCATTATCTTTAATTGTTTTTAATACCTTCTTTACAAAATCTTTTTCATTCTCATTCCCATGCAGTTTCACTTCTATATTAAGTTTTATCTTGTTTTTTGCAAGCTTAATAATCTCATCAAGTGTACTAATTTTTCCAGAGAATCCATCTTGACTAAGAGTAAGTTCCCGTAGTTCATCCATCGTCAAATCTGATACATGTACATTCGCATTGGCAAGACGCTTTAATTTCAAATCATGTATCACTGCCAATTCACCATCTTTTGTCTGCAATACATCAATTTCAGCATAATCTGCTTTTGCATCAATCGCACCTTGCACTGCCTCTTTCGTATTCTCTACTCCTTTTGAAGTATATCCACGATGAGCCATAATCACTGGCTCTTTATAGGAATTCGAAATAAACGTCACAATGAACGCAACAACCATACCAACTGTGAAAACCCCAACAATATATACACCAATAAACTTCAAACGATGCTTTTTAAAGAAACATTTATCTGCTTTTGTTTTTGAATAATCTAATCCCTCTTCTAATAGAACATCTTCAATTGAAACCTTTTGTAAATATAGCCTTGTCAATGCCATAATATAAAACGGTGTTACAATAAAGCTAAATAAATAAAATGTACTCGTTAAGAATACCGATAGAGTTGATTCTGCTAATAAAGCAAAAGTTCCTTTTGGATTTGTAAATTCATACACACCCCATAAAAATAGCAAGTATATACCTGTAACTAAAACAAATACGATTCCAATTGAAAGCAAAAAGCCAACTAAAAAGAACAACACTTTAAAGAAACTTTCTTTTACCAAATTTGCACTTTTGCGTGCAGCTGTACGGAATGTTTTTTCTTCTAAAACAATAATCGGTAACACAAAAATCCAACGAAGATTCAAGTATGCAACTACAGCAAAGAAAGTGTAGTAACCGATTTGCCCCATTGTCGTTTTAAACAATTCACCTGTAATAAAATTTGGAATTTGAATTTCTGGGATTAATGCAGATTTATATCCTAAGCTTAATAGAGGTAACAATACAACAGCATACAAAATAAATCCTGGTAAGCAGTATGTAAAAAGAGAAGGTAAATACGTTACCGTTTTATACAAAATTGGGCGTAATTTCACCTTTTGTCGTTTATGCGCAAAATATGAAATAATAATAAGCACTGCAAACTCTGTAAAAATGAGGAAGAGCGCCAATATCGATAAAATTAAAATAGCTGCAATACCATATGGCGTTTTCAAAAACGCTAGCAATTCATCATTTGTCGCATTTGCATAGCCGCCCCAGTATAATAACTTATTAAAAATCATACGGAATAGTGGTATAAATACAATCGCTGCTAATAATTTATAACCAAGCTGAAAAGTCAGCACATTCCAAAAAGCAAATTGTACCGTTTGAAAGGAGTGTTTCATGACTCCTGGTATAGATAGTCTTTTACGGTGTAGCATAAACTCCTCCAAATTCTAAAACTATATTGAGATGGATTTCATATATATACATCAATTAAAAAACCGACATAAAAACCTTCTTTTTAGGTGGGAGAGAGCATCTATTCATGCATAGACGCGGTCAGGGGGCCTTTTTCTGCCACATGCGAAGTAAAAACAGAAAGAGCAAACGAGTGTAGGTTACTTTTTATTCTACATAGCAGAGATTTAGATGTCGAAAAATTAAAATGGATTTATATATTTCCAGTTCGTATCCATCTTTTTTATAATAATATATTCCGCTTAACATGAACACTCTTATACACACTCATAAAAAAGAGTGATGGTTCCTTTCCCCCATCACTCTTTCTCTAGTTTATTTTTTCTCTAACCCTTGTCCAAATGCTTTTAGAAAACTAAAGCCAAATGTAATTGCTCTATTGATATCAGGATCTTTTAAGACTTTAAAAAAGTCCATAACCTTTGTTTTTTTACCTGTTTTTAATTCATCTGTCGCAAATTGTAATCCTGTCACTAAACTTGATGTTACCTGTTTTGTTATTTCTGGATCTACAGAAGATAATGCTTCTCCTGCCCCCATCATATTATTTAATGCATTTTTTACTGGTTCACGATTTAATTGCTCAACAGCAATTTTAGAAACATCTTCTTTTGCGGCAAGCAAGCTGATCGCAGCATCTAAAATTCCCGCTTGCTGTAATTGTGCCAATAGCTGCATCGTTTCTGCTACTGCCTCTTGGTTCTCCGCTAATTGTGTTAACAGTTCATCTGATAACTGTTGTTTCTTTTCTTCCTCTGTTATAACTTTCTTTTGAATCAATGTAATTTCTTTTGCCACTTTCTTCGCCCCCTAATTCTGGTCCACAAGTGATACGTATTGTTTTCTTTGCCATTTTTGTTGAATTTCAACACCATTTTGCGGATGACGTTTTTTATCTCTTGGGTTTGAAGCAGGTAACGGACGATTTCCTTTTTCACGCAATACGCGCATTTTCACCATCGTTTGTTTATAAGCTGGTGTACAAGTATATAGGTCTGTCGCTGTTCCTGTTAAAATATTAATCGCTTCTTCATTTACTGTCGCGTGCATCGGTAAATATAACTCGTTTCCAGTTACACGATCTGTAATAAGTGCCTGTACTTTGATTTTTCCAAACGGTGATGTAAGTTCTACAAGGCCACCATCTTTCACATTCCGCTCAGCAGCAAGCTCTGGTGAAATCTCAACAAACACCTCAGAAATTTTAGATAAAATCCCTACTGATTTATTAGTCATATTTCCTTCATGGAAATGTTCTAACATACGACCATTATTTAATAATAAATCGTATTCTTCCGGCGCTACAACTGGTGGTATCCATTCATCTAATGACAGGCGCGCTTTCTTATCAGGGAAGTTAAAACCATCCACGTATAATAATGGTGTATCACTACCATCATCGCTACCCCAACATAAACTATTCCATCCTTCTAAACGATCATATGTTGCTTGTGAATAATACGGCGCGAGTGATGCGATTTCATCCATAATTTCACTTGGGCTTTCATAATTCCAATCACCACCGAGAGCACGGGCTACTTTTTGCAGGATCCACCAATCTGGTTTCGAATCACCGAGCGGTTTCATAACTTCATATAAACGCTGAATACGACGCTCTGTATTCGTAAATGTTCCTTCTTTTTCTAGACTTGGTGCCGCTGGTAAAATCACATCAGCAAAACGAGCTGTTTTTGATAAGAATATGTCTTGAACTACAAGGAAGTCGAGATTACTTAAAATGTGCTGCACATGATTCGCATTGGAATCGACTAATGCCATTTCTTCTCCCATTACGTACATACCACGGAGTTTTCCTTCCTCTGCAGCCGCAAGCATTGCAATGTTATTCAGCCCTGGCTCTTTTGGAATTGTAGTACCATATGCTTTTTCAAATTTCGCACGAAGTGTATCATCCGACACTGCTTGGTAGCCTGGAAGCCAGTTCGGTAATGTTGCCATATCACAAGCACCTTGTACGTTATTATGACCACGGAGTGGATATGCACCAGCACCTGGGCGACGATAGTTACCTGTTACAAGAAGTAAGTTTGAAATCGCTGCAGATGTTGTACTTCCTCCTGTATTTTGTGTAACACCCATACCCCAAAGTACACAAGTACCATCTGCTTCATATACCATACGAGCCATTTCTTTTAATGTACCTTGAGAAATACCTGTAATATCTTCCGTATAATCAAGTGTATACTTCTCTAACATCTTGCTATATTCATCAAAGTTCTTCACATTTTCATCTAAGAATTTCTTATCGTGCCAACCTTGATCAATAATATATTTTGTTATTCCCGCAAGCCATACATAATCAGTTCCTTGACGCGGATGAACAAATAGGTCCGCACGCTCTGCCATTTCATGTTTACGTAGGTCTGATACAATCAGTTTTTGCTCATGTAATTTATGGGCACGTTTCACACGAGTAGCAAGTACAGGATGCCCTTCCGTTGGATTCGCTCCCACAATGATAACAAGGCCAGCTTCCGCAATATCTTTCACTGTCCCTGCGTCTCCACCTATACCAACAGTTTTTGTTAAACCATCGCTTGCTGGAGATTGGCAATAGCGGGAACAGTTATCTACATTATTTGTTCCATATATTTGACGAGCTAACTTTTGCAGCAAATAGTTTTCTTCATTTGTTACTTTTGAAGAAGAAATAAATCCAAATGCATCGCTACCGTATTCTGATTTAATATGCTGCATGTTAGATGCAACAACTTCTAACGCTTCTTCCCATGATGCTTCGACAAACATATCTCCTTGACGAATCAATGGTTTCGTAATACGATCTTCACTGTTTACAAAATCCCAACCGAATTTCCCTTTTACACATGTTGAAATTCCATTTACCGGTGCATCTGATACAGGCTGTACTTTTAAAATTTGACGATCTTTCGTCCATACTTCAAACGAACAACCAACACCACAAAATGTACAAACGGTTTTCGTCTTGTTGACCTTCGTTTTACGCATTGCAGATTCCACTTCTGAAACAGCTAAAATACTACTATATCCAGGCTCTACGTCCTTTACAAAATCAATCATTGGGTCTAACACATCCGGTTTCAACCCAGTCATAAATCCAGCTTCTCCTAGCATCGTTTTTTCCATTAATGCGTTACAAGGACAAACTGTTACACATTGACCACAACTTACACAGGATGAATCATTAATACTAACGCCATTGTCCCATATAACACGAGGTCGATCTAAACTCCAATCAATGGATATCGTTTCGTTTACTTGTAGATTCTGACATACTTCTACGCACTGTCCACAAGCAATACATTGGTTCGGATCATAACGATAAAATGGGTGCGACATATCCACCTCACTCGCACTCACTTTCGGCTCATATGGATATTTCTGTTCTTCAACCCCCATCATATGTACCGTATTATGAACTTTACAGTTACCATTGTTGTTATCACATACTGTACAATACAATAAATGGTTCTCTAATATTCGATCCATTGCTTCCGTTTGCGCTTCTTTGGCACGCGCTGATTTTCTTTCAATATGCATACCGTCTTCCAATTTTGTTGAACAAGCACGCATAAGTTTTCCGTCCACTTCCACAATACATGTATCACAAGTTTGAATTGGATCTACTTCTGGTACATGACAAATCTGTGGATGCTCTAAATTACTTTCGTTAAATAATTGCAGTATCGTTTTTTCACCAGATGAAAGAAATTCTTTTCCATCAACAGTTACACGAATGTTCTGTTCTGACATGGTTTCCCCTCTCCTTACAACTAACTGTACAATATAGTTATGAATCCGCTTTCATAACTATATTGCTACACATATTTTTGAAACACCCTGTTGAAATCCTATCTTAGAAGTTGATTCTAGATGATAAAGGTATAAAAAATGACACTATTCTACTACTCTATTATATCGTAAATATACGATAATAACCAAAGTAATCTTCTATATAAATCCATTTTAATTTTTCAACATATACGTTGCTGCTGTGCAGAATAAAACATGATCTACACTCGCTTTCATCCTTACATGTGGCAGGAAAAGGCCCTGACCGCTTCTATGCATAACCAAATGCTCTCGCTAACCTAAAAGAAAGGGGGCTATACGTCCATGCCCATCAACTTAAGATTTTAAAGTACCCCTAAATGTAGCTTTGTAAAAAAGATTGATTAAAACTCACTTAGAATTCTTTAAAGGTATTAATACGTCGCGACTTTATTTTAAACATCGCATCTTTTTCAGAAACATCGTGACTTTATTCCAAAGCCACACCATCAACCTAGAATTTTGAAGTATCCCCAAAACGAAAATTTCATCCTTTCATAGTTGTCCATAGGAATTTAGTTTATTTTTTTCGTTTTGGGAAAAATGTATTTCTCAACTTGATAGCGATGGGGCGGTACCCCTAACTTTAAAATCAACCTTTATTGTATATTTTGGAGTTACTTGATGTTTACGTAAAATTCATTTGCTATGATTTAATTCCTGGTTCCTTGTTTTCAATATGTTGTTATAAATTTTATAAGCGCTATAGCCTAATAAGCCTCCACTTGTGTTTAATATGAGATCATCCACATCAAAACTTCCAATGGAAAAAACGATCTGTAAACATTCAAAACATAGACTTAAGACTAATGATAGAATTAGCACACCTTTAAATGAGATCATTTTGTTTTTTGAAAAAAACAAAAGAAAAGTACCGTATGGTATAAATATTATGATATTCCCAAACAAATTGATTAAATCATGATATGACAGACTCTGCACATTATTGGATATCGATTTAAAAGGAATAAAATTACCAGATTGCAATTGATTCATGATATTAATAGGATTATTTAGATTACTATTGATTTGATACCAAAGAAAATCTAATTCAATCGGACCTAACTTAAAGAGGATAACTTTGATTAACAGATACATATATATGATAAATAGGATCGGTACAACAATATTTTTCATTAATTTTGTATAATTCATTGCATATTCTCACTTTCTTAAAATTTAATGGTATTAATCAAGAATAGACGTTACTATTACTCGGCGTACCGCCAACATTTTAACGAAAATACACGCTAAGCAAAATTCGACATGAGAAAACGTTGATTTTACTACTCTAAGCGATATCGTCAATCTCAAAAACGTAGGTATTTGAGACAAAGACACTTTCAAAGTAAAAAGTGTTAAAAATAGCTTAAATAGTGTCTCAAAACTCATCTTTAAATCAAAATCTCAATTCAAATCATGTTATTGAGTTTTGAGAATCCCTTAGCGTATAAAAACGTTAAAATGTGCGTGTTACCCCTAAAAGTAAAATCTCATCTTTGCTACTGTAAAAAAACAACTAGCTCCCCGCAAGAGGTGCTAGTTGACGTAAAATTCGTTATTGGAAGTTGATTAATATTAGCTTATTTGTCTTATAAGTTAAATCGAGAACAATTAGATCCCCAAATATTTCAGTTCTTTTTGTATGTTATTTAAAGCAAACCTCTTTCATTTTTTAAAGAAGTTCTTTGGTTCGTTTGAAGATAATCTCCAAAGAACTCGTGTATCCTGAGATTGTTAGAGTAAGGACTTGAACAAATTCCCAACCATCCTCAGCATGTTCGATAATAATACGCTTATAATCTTCTTTGGGTTGCCCTTTCCATCTATCAATTTCGACTTTCACAAATTTGTAATCATACATATTCTCTCCCCCTTTTTTCCTAATTGTACCATTTAGAAGAAGCGATGTATTGTACTTTTTTGACTGTATACTCTATACACGTTCGGTTAAGTCGGGTAAGCGAGGGGCATCACTGCCCCTAACTCCCCTAAGAACCGTACGTGACAGTTTCCCATCATACGGCTCAAGCCTTCTTTT
>NZ_JBIWHY010000038.1:0-22345 GCF_044764345.1 Bacillus sp. NPDC094106
ACAAGAAATACCCTATAGAACAGACTTTTTTTAAGTGTCTATTCTATAGGGTACATTTTACTCGTTTGCTCTTTCTGTTTTTACTTCGCATGTGGTAGAAAAAGGCACTGACCGCTTCTATGTATGGCCAGATGCTCTTTCCCATCTAAAAAGAGGGGGGTGTCGTTTTTTTAATGGATGTATATATAGATATCCATTAGTGTAATGAAAATTCTACTTTATACGATTAAAACAATCGTTGTTTATTTAGTTTCCTGCAATAGCTGAATTAATTTTATTCATAATAAAGGTATAATTAGTCGTGAATAAGATGTAGTTATTTGTTTTTGTTTTAATTAAAACTCTATCAGTAGTTCCATAGGGAGGACCAATTCTTATAGCTCCCTCATCTGTTCCAGCATATGTATCATCTAAAGTTACCTCAATAATATTTGAGATAGGAATTTCCACCTTAGCTAACTGGTATTTGATTACAATGTTCTCATTTGATTTTTCTACGTTTATTCCTAACATGACCATTCACCACCTATAAAATTAATAAATCATTATAATTAGATAATATCACTTTTTGGTAAAAATGGGCGTTGTTTTATTGTTTTTTTACCTATATAAATCCATTTTGATTTTCCAGCATATAAGTCACGGCTATAAAGAACAAAAAGTGATCTGCACTCGTTTGCTCTCTTTGTTTTCACTTGGCATGGGGCAGGAAAAGGATCTGACCGCTTCTATGCATGGCCGGATGCTCTCTCCCATCTAAAAAAAAAGGTTTTATGTCGATTTTTCAATTTGTACTTATATAATCTAACTGTTATTCCAGACATTCATGAAATTATATTAATCAACAAATGTAATTTTATTAAAAAAATAAGTTCGCTTAAAATTAGGAGAACTATACTACAAGTAATGGCGGGAATTATAGGGTGTCGGTTCACTGGTAACGGCAAACCAAGGCCTTAATCCGGGGATTAAGGCCTTGGTTTTTTGTGCTCCTAGGGCCTTACAGATGGACTTCTCACTTTTTTATTAGCCTTAAACAGTTTATAATTATCAGATAATACTAGATATTTTACCCTATAAATACTTATAATAGAATATGAGATGGTTATAATTGAGACAGAAAAGATGTATTCCTAGGTGGGGCCTAGGCGGCGCCTTGCTTTTTGTGACATTTAAGCAGAAGCGTCTACTCTTTTTTGCCAATATAGGGGATGGAGAGATTATCATGAGCAACATGCAGCAAAAAACAGACGTTATCTTAATTGGTGCCGGAGTCATGAGCGCGACTTTGGGATCATTATTGAAAGAGTTGGCACCTGAATGGGAAATCAAAGTGTTTGAGAAACTTGCAAACGCAGGAGAAGAAAGCTCTAACGAATGGAATAATGCGGGTACGGGCCATTCTGCACTGTGCGAACTGAACTATACATCCGAAAAATCTGACGGATCTATAGATATTAGCAAAGCTATAAAAATTAATGAACAGTTTCAGCTTTCAAGACAGTTTTGGTCTTATCTTGTAAACAGTAATCTGATTCATAATCCGCAGGACTTTATTATGCCAATACCTCATATGAGTATGGTACAAGGGGAAAAAAATGTAACATTTTTGAAAAAACGTTTTAAAGCGCTGTCAAACAATCCTCTTTTTCAAGGGATGGAATTTTCCGATGACCCTGAAAAACTGAAAGAATGGCTTCCGCTTATCATGGAAGGCCGCACATCGGATGACCCGATAGCAGCTACAAAAATCGACTCTGGAACGGATGTCAACTTTGGTGCTTTAACACGCATATTGTTTGACCACTTACAGAGTAAAAACGTCGAGATAAACTACAAGCATAGTGTTCAGGATATTAAACGTACTAGCGACGGCTTGTGGGAAGTGAAAGTGCATGATATCGATGGCGGTAAAATCGAATACCATACTGCAAAATTCGTCTTTATCGGCGGTGGGGGCGGAAGTCTGCCTTTACTACAAAAAACTGGTATTCCTGAGTCAAAACATATTGGAGGGTTCCCGGTAAGCGGCCTATTTATGGTATGTAACAATCCGGAAGTTATAGAGCAGCATCATGCAAAAGTATACGGTAAAGCTAAGGTTGGTGCTCCTCCAATGTCTGTTCCGCATCTTGATACAAGATATATCGACAACAAAAAAACATTGCTGTTTGGACCGTTTGCCGGCTTCTCACCAAAGTTCTTAAAAACTGGTTCGAATTTTGATTTGATAGGTTCTGTAAAACCGAATAATGTTTTCACTATGTTGGCAGCAGGCGTAAAAGAGATGTCATTGACAAAATACTTGATCCAGCAAGTTATGTTATCGAATGAAAAGCGCGTGGAAGAATTACGCGAGTTTATCCCGAACGCTAAAGGCGAGGATTGGGATATAGTGGTAGCGGGCCAACGTGTGCAAGTTATCAAAGATACTGATGCCGGCGGTAAAGGAACACTTCAATTTGGTACGGAAGTTGTTAGTGCCTCTGATGGCTCGATAGCTGCATTGCTCGGCGCTTCTCCAGGTGCTTCTACTGCCGTTCATGTTATGCTTGTGGTATTAGAAAAATGCTTCCCACAACATATGCAAGAGTGGGAAACGAAAATAAAAGAAATGATTCCTTCTTATGGTGTTTCACTAGTTGATAACCCAGAGCTATTCCAAGAAATTCATACTTCAACAGCGGAGACGCTTGGTCTAAGCGAAAAAGAACTGGCTTATAGTTAATTCTTTGGATGTAGAAATAAAGGTACTTAATGAAAAAGTTTAAGCAACATGTTTCATCAATAGAATATCATTGAAAATAAAACATAGAACCTTCGATCTATCTTTGGATTGAAGGTTCTTTTTTCAAAATGGATTCCTTTTATTCATAGTAAGATGGTGGTTTGTGAAGTGTTTTTGATCAAAATTTGTGGAATCAATCTTGCGTTTTTGAAGAAACGAGAGAAGAAACCTTTGAATCGTATCGGTAACTAACAAATGTCAGAAGTAGAGCAAATTGATTCATGAAGAGGGGCTATGAAGTTGAAAAAACTCATGTATTAGGAATGCTGACACTTATCCCGCATTAACGGGCAGTAAGACCCCCGCCTCAAGACTCAGAGAGAAGCGAAGAAGATAGTGGGGGATAACTTGCCCGTAAAAGCCCGATTGGTTTAACCATCAGTGGGGGATGAAGAAAACCCCCACTGATGGAAGTTTCACTTTATCCGCATGTTGGGAGGTGTCTCGTTCGTAGACAAAGTAACTCGCTTTGTACTTAGAATGTGGTTTGTTCAGAAAGCAGAGACAAAAATAACGATTTAAGGGGGATTTGAAATGGCAGATCGTGTATTTTTAAACGGTGAAGTAATTACAGCCGATGAGAAAAATAGAATTTTAGAAGCGGTTGCGGTCAAGGGGAACCGAATTATTGCGGTTGGTACAAACGAGGAAATAAAAAATTACATTCATGATAATACTCATGTCATAAATTTGGAAGGAAAGAGTTTACTGCCTGGTTTCATTGATTCTCATTTACATATGGCGGTTATTGGAACGAATAAGCTCGGTATTGATTTCAAAGAGATGCATTTGACATCCTTGCATGATCTTCTGGAAAAGGGGAAAGCAGCGGCGGAGCGGACGCCTAAAGGGGAGTGGATCCGGTCATGGGGATTTAACGAGAATACAATTGAAGAAAAGCGTTTTCCAACGAGATGGGAGCTTGACGAGATTTCCAGGGAGCATCCAGTTATCATTGGACGTACTTGCGGTCACATTTCCGTAGTAAACAGCAAGGCACTTGAATTGGCTGGTTTGTCTAAAAATACTCCCGATCCGGAGGGAGGAATCATCGGACGGGATGAAAACGGTGATCTTAACGGACTGCTGTACGAAACCGCTCATATGAGTATGTTTGCACTTGCGCAATTTTCCGAAGAAGAACTGATTAAAGGACTTGCTCTAGCTAGCAATGAGTTTGTTAAATTAGGAATAACGAGTATTCATGATGCCGGTTCATACGGTGCTTCCGTCTTTAGGGCAATGCAGAAAGCGGTTGCTTCCGGGGCTGTGAAGACACGGATTTATGCCATGATTTGTGAACTGAACCATCCTGAAAATTACATTAAGAAAATGATAGATGCCGGTATGTTGTCAGGGGTGGGTAACGAGTGGTTTCGAATCGGTCCTGCAAAGGTATTTACGGACGGTGCCAGCACCGGTCCAACAATTGCAACGAGGGAACCCTACACAAGTAATCCAAATGATTGCGGAATTCTCTACTATAGTCAGGAGAAATTGGAGGAGATATTGGGAGAAGCACACGAAAAAGGATTTCAAATTACGGCACATGCACAGGGAGATCGAGCGATTGATATGTTGCTTACTTGCATGGAACGTGCGCTGGAAAAACATCCGCGGTCAAATCACCGGCATCGAATTGAACATGCGGGGTTGACAATGCCGGATTTACTTATCCGCATGAAAAAACTTGGAGTGGTTCCTATTCCTAATCCTGGGTTCTTCTATGAATTTGGGGAAGGGTATATAAAAGACTATGGTGAACGGGTAAATCATATGTATCCCCTTCGCGATTATATTGATGCTGGTATCATTGCGGCAGCTGCTTCTGATAGTCCGGTTATCATGCCAAATCCACTTCATGGTATTCACGTCGCTGTTAACCGCTTGAGTTCATCGGGACAGGAAGTCGGAGCTAATCAGCGTGTTAGCGTTTTGGAAGCAATTAAACTATTTACTTGGAACGGTGCGTACGCAAGTTTTGAGGAAAAGGTGAAAGGCAGCATCGAAGTGGGGAAACTTGCAGACTTGGTTGTTTTGGATAAACCGATTCTAAACGTTCCTCACGAACAAATCAAGGACATACAGGTTGAACTGACCATGCTAGACGGTGAAATTGTATTTCAGCATTAAACTTCCTTAATCGGATAGGGCATAACTTTATCATGAAAAGTATCATCTTAATAGGTGGTACTTTTTTGCTTAAGTAACGGAGAGGAGGTTAGCTTCGGATTATTTCCGTATTCAGAGGAGATGAATCATGCGGTATAACTTTTTAAAATAATGAAAGTTTTCGCGGTATTGACGTAAAGTACCAGGCCATCTTCCTTTCGTTTCTTTTACATGAGTGAATGTTGTAAATAAAACGTGTAATATGTCTTGTTTAGTCTTTCTTACGGTTTATTTGTTTCGAAAATTAAAATTTTTTGAAAAATAAAGTGAATAATATTGTGATATATGAAAATAATCCGTTATAATACTACTTAGTAGAAAGATAGTTGTCTTTATGGAGTGGAATGTGATAAAAATGGCGATCTAAATGGTTTTTATTAGATGAATCCTTGGAGAGATGCTGAAAGAGCATCGAAGAAGAAAAGAAAAAGCCAAGCTCTAGGACAGGGGTTGGTACATATTTAATAAAAATCATTTATTATTCAATCGAAGCTATTTGTAATAGGCTTAATTTTATCCCGCATTAACGGGCAGTAATACTCCCACCTCAAAATTCAGCGAAAGCAAAGAAGTAAGGTGGGAGATAAACTGCCCGTAAAAGCCCGATTAGTTCAACTAATAATCAGTGGGGGATGAAGAAAACCCCACTGATTAAAGTTTCACTTTATCGTAGGGTTGTGAGAAATGAATAGCTCTATAGTAGCAATGTTGTAATTTTATCTGAAACTAAAGGGGGAATATCTATGAACAGTATACTGAAAAAGTGGAATCAAGTGAGTCTAGTAAAACAAATTATTGTAGGTTTGATTATTGGTATTATTCTATCTTTGACAATTCCAGAAGCAGCAAAACCTGTTGTAATTTTAGGTACTTTATTTGTAGGTGCTTTGAAAGCAATTGCGCCTGTGTTAGTACTTTTCTTAGTTATGTCGGCCATCGCTCAACACAAGAGTGGTCAACGAACGAATATGAAATCCATTATCTTCCTATACCTTTTAGGAACCTTTTTAGCTGGATTAGCTGCCGTTGTTGTAAGTTTTATTTTTCCTGTAAGCTTAACACTTGCAAAGGGGGCTGAAGGTGTGACTGCTCCTGGCGGTGTTGTAGAGGTTCTCAAAGCATTACTGCTGAACATTGTTGATAACCCAGTTAAAGCGATTTCTAATGCGAACTATATCGGTATATTAGCTTGGGCGGTACTTATTGGTTTGGCTTTACGAAATGCCTCTGATACGACAAAAACAATGATTTCTGATTTTTCAGATGTTGTATCTAAAATAGTTACATGGATTATTAAGTTTGCTCCATTAGGAATCATGGGTCTAGTAGTGGAATCTATTACTACAAATGGAATCGGGGCACTACTAAGCTATGGAAAATTACTTGCGATTTTGCTTGGTTGTATGGTCTTTGTGGCGTTGGTTGTCAATCCAATCATTGTGTTCGCATTTATACGTCAAAATCCGTTCCCGCTTGTTTTTAAGTGCTTAAAGGAAAGTGGTATTACAGCATTCTTTACACGTAGTTCAGCTGCGAATATTCCTGTAAATATGAGATTATGTGAAAATCTAGGTTTAAATAAGGATAGTTATTCAGTATCCATTCCATTAGGTGCAACGATCAATATGGGTGGTGCCGCTGTTACGATTTCTGTTTTGACACTTGCAGCGGTTCATACGCTTGGTATTCAAGTAGACTTCCCTACAGCAATCATTCTCAGCGTATTGTCAGCTATATGCGCTTGTGGTGCTTCAGGGGTTGCCGGTGGATCTTTATTGCTGATTCCTCTAGCATGTAGTTTATTTGGAATTTCATCTGATGTTGCTATGCAGGTAGTTGGAGTAGGCTTTATCATAGGTGTTGTACAAGACTCTTGTGAAACGGCACTTAACTCATCCACAGACGTACTTTTCACAGCAACAGCTGAATTTAAAGAGTGGCGTAAAAAAGGGAAAAAAATAAATATCGACAAAGCATCATAAAGAAGAAATCTGGTTCTGGTGCAAATATGATTGTTTAGAAGCATAGAACGTCAGTAACATGTTCGGCTATGGATTAGTAATGTTCAATGTATGTATTACAACTAAATATATAGTTCATAAATAAAAGACAGTGAGCAATAAGCTCCTGTCTTTTTATGCTGAAAATTCGAGTCGTAGTTAAAGAAACCTTTATTCATAGCTATAAAAGCAGAACTTCCTTGAGTATGCTATGGATTTAGGATTAATCAGCAAAAATGTTGCTTTTAAAATTAAATTGATGAGATTTTTACACGGCAATATGATCAAAGAGTTAGGTGTTTAATCAGAAGGAGATTGGATATAACTACGATATTGTTAGTTTGTGATGCGGTGAACCGTATTACAAGTGATGGTAAACAGTAAAGTAGAATTAATTGTTGAAGTGAGCAAGCTGTATCAATTAAGAAGCCAAGATACCTAAATTTATTTGAAGGTTAGTTTGATGACGTATGTATATCATATAAGCACGAGAATAAGGCATAATGGTATTATACTGTTATAGAAGCAAATACGGGGAAGAGAGAATAAAATTACGAGATTAAACTAGATCGTTGATTTAATCAAAATGTTAATAGTATATTATATAAATAACTATAAAAAAGGGCATTTAAAGGGGAGTGAGAGTAAATTGAATCTATGTTTAAATGCATTAATTAAAATTCGAGGGGATTTCAAATGGATAAGAAATCAATTACACAAAACAAAGGTATATGTACCTATGGGGATTATAGAAGACCAGCTATTTGAGTTTTTTGTTAAAGATAATTTTATAATAATTAAATGCAATATACCTTTAAATCAAAGCAACCTTGAAGAAAAAGATTTTGATGAAATATTTACTCGAGAGATTGTTGAAACTAAATTATATGAGCAGGAATTTAGAGTTAGGCTGCATGACATATTTATTTCTTTGCAAATTGCTAAACCTAATTGTATAGATTTTACAAACATTTCTTTATACTCAAACGAAAGAGAGATACCTACGCTTTATTATAATTCTTTATTTAGTCCCTATGCGTTAGAAGACACCGAAGAACAATTTGATAATATATATGAAACATTAGACTTTATTGTAGTTTGGGAATGGTTAAAAAAACAACAGGAGTTTTGGTTAGAAGTCCCTTCTACAAAAATTGGAAGATTTTTAAATTATGTAAGGTATATTTACTATGATTCAGGAGTATTATCATCACTTTGGCTCTCAATGGCTTTAGAATCATTATTAGTTGAAAATCAATCCTTTTCTAAATCTCAAATGACGGGTAAATTATATGAATTACTAAAAGAACATTTTTCGAGAGAAGAAATTAAAAAGTATGTTAATAGATTTTATGAGCTGAGGTCAAAGATAGCTCATGGTAATTTAAACTTATATAGGCCTACATTAATTTATGATGCAATAAAGGAAGTTGCTAATTTGGATGATAAATTAATTTTAAACAACTCGTTCGGAATTTCCGCAGTAATTTTCTGCTTACAATATATGATAATACATAACTTACAAACATTAGAATTTGAAGAAGATATAAGTTATATTCTTAAGTTTTAAATGGAGAAATGCATCTAAGATGATGGTAAATAATTAAATATTGGAATCAGCGGACAGTATCAATTAGGAAACCTTTATATCTAAGTTTATTTGTTGTATGAGTGTTACTCAATGAAGGAAAAGAGCATGACTTTTATCTTATACCGTCAACAGTATGGGAGAACCCAAATGGCATCTTCTTTAGTCGTGATTATGAAAAAGAGGGACAGACGAGTAAGCCGGAGTGGGGAATAAATTTATCTAAAAAGAATTTACCAGAGCTAGAGCAATATCGTTTTGAAGCTATTTTATCAAATATGTTTTAAAAGAAGTTGAAAAAGTATACATGTTGATAAAGGATACATGTTGATAAAGGATACATAATGGCTGTACCATCGTAAGTTACTATAGTGGACGAGAAACAAGACATTAGGCGAGAAGCCATTTTACTAGGTGGCAACTATAATAGGGAATGGCAACAAACTAACGAACTCGTAGAAGCTCGTAGGTTTAAATGTAATGTTTGTCAAGAAATACGAAAGGTCATACTGTCGGCATAAGATATATGCTTACAAAAACTTGAAGAAACTTATAAAATTACTAACTTAAAGCACTTCATTGTCTATTACAGCCGATAAGTGCTTTTTTTGTATTTTGCGGTTAAAAGTTTCGAAAATACTATAATTAATAAGTGTAATAAGTGTTAAATTTTATATAAATGCTGTCATAAAAAAGGATTAGGATAGGTAAGCATTGGTAAATGATAAATGTTAAAATAAAAACAGTAGCATAAGTTTGAATACTATTTCAGAGTGATACAATGATTTCACGAAAAATATGTTTGTACTGTAGAGAAAGGGGTAGCTAGTTGATGGATTTAAAGGTCAATATTGAACAAGAATTGTGGAGAGCTATAGAGAAGAACTATGAAAATGAAAGCTATTCTACTGCTATTTTAGATGCTATGCATTTATTAACAGACACTATTAGAAATAAGACTGGTTTAGAAGGTGATGGCTCAGGCTTAATAGGACAAGCTTTTGGTGGTGAAAGTCCCAAATTACAATTAAATAAATTGCAAACAGAATCAGAAAAAAATATACAAAAAGGGATGCAAGAGTTACTAAGAGGTCTATATACCACAATTAGGAACCCAAGAAGCCATGAAAGGTATAATGATTCAAAAGAGGAAGCAGATTCAATAATATATTTTATTAGTTATTTATTAAAGACTATTGATAAATCAAAAACTAGTTTTGAAAAATCCACATTTTTACAAAGAGTATTCGATGAATATTACGTGAAAACGAAGGAATACTCTGATTTATTAGTAAAGGAGATTCCAAAACGCCAGAGAGTTGATATTGCCATATCTATTATTTTAGCTCGGAGGGATGGAGATAGTTATAAGTTATCATATTTTATGAACTCCCTTTTCGATAAGTTAGAGGAAACCGACATATTACGTGTATATAAAGTAATTAGTGAAGAGTTAAAGTATACTAGTGAGCATGATGATATAGCTACAATATTACATATAGTGCCATCAAAATATTGGAGCCGACTAGATAAAGCAGTAAAGATTAGGATAGAAGAAATATTATATCAAAGTGCAGAGAAGGGGAAATATGATTCTTCGACTCAAGAGTGTAGACTTGGTTCTCTTGGGACTTGGATAAATGCGGGACATTTAGTTAACTTCGAAGATTTCGGAGATTGGATGTATATGTTGTTGCGTAAAATAAAATCTGGTGATACTGAAGAGGTAGCTTATATAGAAAATTTCTATTGGAGTAAAATCTGTGAGGTAAATCGTGATGATATAAATTTTTGGTTAAAAGATTATATTGCAACAGGATTCAATAATAATGATGAAAAAATAATAAATAAATTAAATTCACAGATAATGTTTGAAGAAAGCCATCCGTGGTGGAATGTATTTGAGGAAGAATTAAAGAATTATCCAGATATAGTTTATCGTGATTTGCCGTTTTAATATCGAAGATTATTATTATTGGTTATAGATAAGTGATTGCTCATGTGAAAATGCCCCGTAATGTATTATGGGGCGTGATGTTAAATATAAACAAATGTTTTATGTTCAAAAATTAATTTCTTCCTAGATAGGATAAGGTGAAATCGTATTACAAGTGTTGGTAAAAGTTAATAATTGAAGTAAGCAAATTGTATTAACCATAAATCCTGCATATGTAAAATTATTTGATAAAAGCTAAAAAGATTATAATTGCAAGAAGGCCCTCTTTTAGTAAACGTAAAATTATATAGGTTAAATATATAATTTTAGGAGGGCTAATAGAATGTCTCAATATAACTTAAGAGAATTGGACAATCTGCAAAAAGGACGCCACGGCGAAGAACTTGCAAAATTGAAATTTAGATATTATGGCTTTGATATTTGTACATCCAAAGTATTTGGTAAAGGTTTGGGTTTTAAAATAAAAAAAGACGATAATTACTATGATATTAAAGTTAGGACGCTTATGAAATTGGATTATGTGTACTTTGAGAAAAGTACAATCTCACTAAGAGATGATTTGCTTGTTGTGTGGGTGTTATTTAATGAAGGAAAAGAACCTGACTTTTACCTTATACCGTCAACAGTATGGGAGAAACCGAATGGTGTTTTCGTAAGCCGCGATTATGAAGGACTAAAGACTGAGCCAGAGTGGGGAATAAATATTTCGGAAAAGAATTTACCAGAGTTGGAACGATATCGTTTTGAAAAAACTATGTCAATGATGCTTTAAAAAGAAGAAACTCGAGTGCTTGTATACAAGTATGAGAATGTATCATAATGACATTTAAGTGGGTAGCGAGTACAAATACATGGCAGGTAGATTAAACCTACGATATCGTACAAGCTCGTAGGTTTAAATGTAATACTTGTTAAGAAATACAAAAACTGTCATACTATCAGCATAGGAAACATGCACTTTTAAAAACTTGAAGACGTTTATAAAATTTAAAAAAATTACTAACTTAAAGCACTTGGTTGTCTATTACAGACGATAGGTGCTTTTTTGCATTTTGAGGTTAATAGTTTCGAAAACACTATAATTAATAAGTGCAATAAGTGTTAAATTTTTATAAAAAAGAGCGTAAAAGTGATAGAAGGGATGATTATATGCTAGGAGTACAGGTGACAATTGACAAGTTTGTCACGGAGTATAAAGATATTCCACATTCGGTATTTTTACATTTGTATATGATTGTATCGCAGAAGTATAAGGTATGGTATGTCAACACGAAACTAGACAATTTTTTTAAGGTGTTCCTGTCTATACTGAACAGGGCTCAAATAACCTAGCGTTCCATGGATTCTAACATTATTAAACCAGTTTACGTAGTCGTTCAATTCTAAGGTCAATTCTTCTAAACTTGCGAAGTGACGATCACGAACGAACTCTGTTTTAAAGATTTTATAGGTTGCTTCCGCTACCGCATTATCGTATGGGCAGCCTTTCGCACTTAATGAACGCTTGATTTTGAAGGTCTCTAACGTGTCCTGAATTAGCTTGTTTTTGAACTCGTTTCCTCGATCTGTATGAAATAAGGAAATCCGAGTCAGGTTTGTTTTCACCGCTGCGAAAGCTTGTGAAACAAGCTCGGCATCTTTCTTTTGGCCTGCACTATGTCCTATGATTTCTCGATTAAAGAGATCAACTAATAAACATACGTAATTCCACTTTTTGTTCACGCGGACGTATGTTAAATCACTTACGACTACAGCTAGCTCTTCTTGTTGGTTGAACTGACGATTGAGTTCGTTTGAAAAGCTTTCTTCATTACAGCTAACTCTCTTCGGCTTAAACTGTGCAACCGTATAGTTCAATATTAAACCTTGGTTCTTCATGATTCGTCCAATACGGCGACGTGAAATCACATATCCTAACTTTTTTAGTTCTACTTTTATCTTTCGTGTTCCATAGTTCTGACGGCTCTCTCGGAAGATTTCTTTCACGAGTGGTGACAATTCATCTCCTGTATCTTGTGCTTGTTTTGCCTCATAATAATACGTCGCTCTTGCTAATTGTAGGACATTGCACATTGCTGATATCGAGTATTTATGTAGGTTATTCTTCACTACTTTTACTTTCGTCCTAGTATCAGCGCCGCTTGCTTTAAAATATCATTTTCCATAAGAAGCTGTTTGTTTTGTTTTCTCAACGCTTCCAATTCTAGTTGTTCAGCGGTCTTATTATCTTTCTCTTTAAACGAGCCAGATGTATGATTTTGATTGATCCACCGATCTAATGATGATGGTGTTAATCCATATTCCTTAATAATGTCTTTCCTTGGTTTACCATTTTGATACAGTTGAACCATTTGGTGCTTAAATTCCGCTGTAAAAGTTCTTCTTTCTCTTTTATTTTTCGTCATAGTAGATTCTCCTCAAATATATTAGTTGTAGTCTACTTGACCTTAATTTTTTTGTCTAGTTCAGTGTAGCCTATCCAGTAAAGAAAAAGACATATACATGTTCATATGGGCATGAAATACACATAGAGAAATGTGGTGGTGCATATATGTACTTGTATTACAAAAACCTTAGAGAAACGGAAGGGTACTTGCATACTCTAAGGATAGAGACAAGGCCAGAGTATTATGCACATTTTCAAGAAATATTAGGGATGATAACAGAGAAAGCAAGTCGAATAGAATTTGTAAGTTGTGATGTAGCTTACGATATACCAAAAGGGCTAGAAGATATAGTTGTAATACCCGCAGATATAAGGCGGAAAATGAGCCATTGTAAAACAACTCGGTACTTTGGAAGACGTGACCAGAGAAAACGGGATGGGTACTGTAGGATTTATGATAAGAGACTAGAATTAGCTGAAAAGAAAAAAGAGTATATAATAAACGATTTAAGTAGGATAGAGATTGTGTATAAAATCAGTGAGAAAATACTATTGAACGATATAGTAAAATATCCACCGAAGCAGAATGAATATTATTTTGCGGCAGTGGTAACAGATTGGGAAGCTTTAAAAAAGAAACAAGTGGAAAGAGTAATTAACTTACGAGATGGAAAAGAGACATATACACAATATGTGAGAAGAGAAGTAAAAAAGAACCTTACCAACCAGTATCGAGTGGACTTCGACGAGTTGGCAAGGATAAATTGGGAAATGTTAATACAAGAGCCGTGTTCAATTATACTTGGAGTAGCATAATGAACGTGCTCTTACATTAATGAAATTTAAATAGATTGTAATGATTATGTATAGTGTACGATTTTACTAGAGGAAAAACGACTATAAAATAAGATATTGTGCGGATTTTAGGTTAGTTTGTATGGGGGGAACTGGATTAATGACTAAGAAAGAGCATATCGAAAGTGATATGCTCCTTTTTAATGGTGTTTAATTAACTTATAATAGCTTGTATGCAATAAATACAATTAACAATATATTAATTGCACCAAGGCAGGTAGCTATTTTATTTTTTGAGAGCCATTTACCGACTTTAGGGAAAAGTTTTGGGAATAAATAGTTTGTTAGCATAAAAATAAATGTTATCGCGGGTAAGTATGTCATCATGATAAATTCCTCCTTATTAAGCATAAACATCGAGACTTTTATATTTGTGCATTATATTCATTTATCGTTCTCGTTTTAAGTCCTAATGCTCATTTTTTATATTTTTTGAGTTTGATAAGATTATTATTTAAATTTTTACTAGAACTATAACTGTTTAGTGGGCGGAGCAAGTTTTATAAAAAGTGTATAAACGTGTACACTTTTTTATAAGCAGGTGTTATACTATTGCCACTAATCGGCATAGCCAACTTAAAACAACTTATAAGCCTTATTTCTCTTGTACTAGGGGAAGTAAGGCTTTTTTGTTTATATAACTATTTTTAGGGGGGAAATAAATATGGCAAAGGCAAACAAATTAAGTGCTATTGAACAGGTAGAACATGAATTACGAGAGGTACAAGATAAAATTGATGATAATGCTCAAAAGTATCGAGATTGTTGGAAAAAACGAAATGAATATTTAGAAATAGGGGAGCCAAGCAAGGCTAGTGATTGTGAGGGTAAATATTATTACTTACGTGATACAGTAGGTAAAAAATTAGATAACGAAAGAATATTAGCGGCGAATAAAATGGATGAATTGTTAGCAGGAGCAACACAAATTAAACGTAGCATAAAAAAACTTATGAATAGTCAAGAGTACCATACGAAAGAGTTAAATGAACTGAAGAAAAGGTACTATTTGTCAGAGGATGTACAGGATTTTTATGCGTTAATTCCTGAAGATACTGAAGCTTGTTTAAATGCACGAGTTGGATTAATTGAGATACATGGATTACTAGCTAAACAGCAAGAAATAAAAGAATTTGAAGATGAAATAAGTGGATTACAGCAACGCCTTGTTGAGTTAGAGGGGGATAATTAATGGATGAAGTGACTCTTGAACTTGAAAATAGACGGAAGTATCAGAGGAACTACAAGCGTAAGCGTCGGTTAGACCCTGAATATAGAGCAAAAGAAAGACAATGTAACAAATTATATAGAGAGCGAAATAAGGATAAGGCAAAGCAACGACAGCAACGTTTTTATAAAGGACAAGAGGAGAGGGAAAATATATGAGTAAGCATAATAAAACGATTGATTTTACAGTAAAACAGATAGGCAGCGAGCAAGAACGCAAGTTACGGTTCATTGGTTCATGTGAACATGCAGACCGAGACGGTGATGTGATTTTAGCAAGTGGGTGGGAACTAGATAATTATAAAAAGAATCCAGTATTTTTATGGACTCATGATTACTCGATACCGCCAATTGGTAGAGCAATAAATGTATTTAGACAAGCGGACAAGTTAATATTTGATATTGAGTTTCCAGAGAAGGGAATACATCCATTAGCTGATACGGTATACGAACTTTATAAAAAGGGTTTTATGAATGCTACATCAGTTGGATTTATCGGTAAAGAAGGAGAAGCATTGCCAACTGGAGGAACCAAGTTTACTAGACAGGAGTTACTAGAGTTATCGGCGGTGCCAGTACCAAGCAATCCGATGGCATTGCAACAAGCTAAGTCATTAGGATGTATTGGTAAAGGAGTAGCTAAGTATTTTGAACTAAATGAAGATGAACTTTATATCGAAATAGAGGATGATGACTCTACAAATATCGTTAAATATAACTATATAGAAATATATGCAACAGAAGAAGAAGTAAAGGGAGTTATTAAGGCAGCGGTAAACAATTCGATTAGAGGGGGAAACAAATAATGAGTACTGAAAAAGAATACTTTAAAGAGGTACTAGATGTTGCACAAAGCCAAGGAGTTGCATTATTGGAATTCTACGCATTTATAAGAGACAAAGGGTTAGAGGAAGAGTTTTATAAACATCGTTCATTACAACGAAAACAAATGACGAAGCCTGGTGAAGACAAATAAGACATAGCGAGGACATACGACAGACGATGCAAGAACTATACAAAGTATTTACGAGGATTCAGCAAGAATCGAATATACGTTAAAAACATTGGTGAGGAACTAGCATACTTAGATAGCTAGATTAGAGAACTAGACTGGGAGATAAAAAGGGTGGAGCAAATGGCTCCACCTTATTTTCAAAAACGATACTCCATGTATTACGGTTTGGGAGGTGCGAAGATGGAAAAGCAGGTGTGCGGAGCTATGACTCGCAAAGGAACGCCATGCCAAAAAGTAGGTATAGGGAAGAATGGACGATGTCGTCTACATGGAGGTAAAAGCACAGGACCAAAGGACAAAGCAAAGCATAGTGCAAGTTTACGAGGTAATAAGAATGCTCTTAAAACAGGCGAACATGAAAGTATTTACTATGACACACTATTAGAAGATGAAAAGTCTCTTTATGACAATATGTCTACTGATTGCATGGAAAGTTGACCGCCTATCTCGTAATAATACTGATGTTATGTCACTGATAGATACTGAGTTAATGCCAAGAAACAAGAGTTTAATTATTACTTCTATTGATATGGATTCATCTTCACCGACAGGACATATGTTTATATCCTTACTTAGTACGTTTGCACGGTACGAAAGAGCGACTATTATAGATCGTGTAAAAGCAGGAATGCAAAAAAGAGCTGAGAAGGGTTATTGGAATGGTGGCTTAATTTTAGGATATGATTCAGTGGATAAAAAGCTAATTATTAATGAAAATGAGAGTAAAATTGTTAGAGAAATATTTCAACTTAGAGCAGAGGGACAGGGATATAAATTTATAGCTAATACTTTAAATAACAGGGAGATTAAAACTAAAAAAGGTAGAAACTTCAGTATCACAGCAATTAAAGTGATTGTTAATAATCATATATATATTGGTGAGATGGTATGGAAAAAACATAAAGACTGGAATATAAAGAGGAGAGCAGGAAAGGCAGAACCTATAATTGTAGAAGGTGTACATGATGCTATTATAGACGAAGATTTATGGGCAAGGGTACAAAAGGTCAATGAACTTCAAAAGAATTCATTTTCTTCTAATAGAAATTTTAATGGAAACTTTCTTTTAACTGGAATATTAAAATGTCCCAAATGCGGGGCTGGTACTGTCATGAGTAAAACAAAAAAGAGAAATAGTGATGATTACTATCTATATTACATGTGTCAAGCGTATCATAATAAGGGATCAAGTGTATGTAGCGCAAATGTAATAAAAAAAGACCAAGTTGAACAGCAAGTATTAAATGTAATATCACTTTTAGTGAATGAAAATGATATTGTAAACGCATTAATAGATGAATTGAATAGTGATAATAATAAAGTTAATGAGGTACATGTAGCAGATATAAAAATGTTTAAAAAACAACTTGGCAAAGCATATGATAAACGTAAAAAATTGGATAATGATTACTTTGAGGGAAATATAGAAGGTAGTACGTATAATCGTTTAATGAATGAACTACAACTAGAAATTAATAAATTAAAAAGAAATATTAGAGAATCCGAGAGCGAAATTACAAGAAATGACTCTATGATAAACAAAGAAGAAGTAATACATGCTCTTAAAAATTTTAATAAGTTTTTTAAGATGGTAAATGATGAAGAAAAAAAATTACTTATAAGGTCTTTAATTAGAGAAATTCAAATGGAAGAGAACCGGAAGGATATAAAAGAAATAACCTTCTGGTTTTTACCTGATAGTGTTTTACCATCTAATAAAGTGCGCAGAACCGTATCATAAGTAAATGAGGTTTTAGCGAAAAAACAACAGCACCCTCTAATTTGCTGGAGAGGTGCTGTTTTGTTATTTGAATGGCTTACGTTAATATACTCCTTTAATTCGAATGGTGGCAGCACCTTTTATTAGAATTGTCCCCTTGGTTTAACAAATGCTTTTTTGTAAATAATATGTTTGTTAAACAATTAATTAAGGGGGACTTGTATGCCACAGGATCGAAAAGCAGAAGTTCAAAACGATGCATACGAAGGAAAAGAGATCATGTCAGATAATCCACAATATCTACCGCGTCACGTGCAAATGGAGCTGCCTCACGAATTTTCTGTAAATCCTCTGTTTACCCGCGAAGGAGAATCGGTCGTTCCGCGCTTTCACATGCCTGATAAAGGCATGTTACCAGAAACAGCGTATCAAATCGTCCATGATGAAATTGCTCTTGATGGCAATGCCCGCTTGAATCTTGCAACATTCGTTAGCACATGGATGGAACCTGCCGCAGAGCACTTATATGCCAAATCATTCGACAAGAACATGATTGACAAGGATGAATATCCACAGACAGCTGAAATTGAGGAGCGGTGTGTCCGCATTTTAGCCAACCTCTGGCATTCGCCCACCCCCATTACGACTATGGGCGTTTCAACAACTGGATCGTCGGAAGCATGTATGCTCGGGGGGCTTGCGTTAAAGAGACGCTGGCAAAACGCACGCAAAAGCGAAGGGAAGCCGGTGGATCGGCCCAATATTGTGTTTAGTTCTGCTGTTCAGGTCGTTTGGGAAAAATTCGCGAACTATTGGGAGGTTGAACCACGCTATGTGAAGGTTAGCCCAGAGCATCCCCAATTGGATCCTCAGGGGGTCCTCGCTGCCGTGGATGAAAATACGATTGGTGTGGTACCGATTCTCGGTGAGACTTATACCGGGCTTTACGAACCGGTTGCCGCCATTGCGAAAGCGTTGGACGATTTACAGGAGAGGACGGGCCTCGACATTCCCATGCATGTGGATGCGGCTTCGGGGGGATTTATAGCACCGTTTCTTCAACCAGATTTAGTCTGGGATTTTCAATTACCGAGGGTGAAGTCCATCAATGTATCCGGACATAAATATGGATTAGTCTACCCTGGGTTGGGTTGGATAATTTGGCGGGAAGCTGAAGATCTCCCTGAGGATCTAATCTTCCGCGTCTCCTATTTGGGCGGGAACATGCCGACTTTTGCCCTGAATTTCTCTCGTCCTGGCGCACAAGTGCTCCTGCAATATTACAATTACCTGCGTTTGGGGAAAAGTGGGTACTATGATGTCCAAAGGGCTTCTCAGAAAGTCGCTCTTTTTCTTAGTAAGGCGATTCAGAAGATGGAACCGTTCGAACTTTTGTCCGATGGTTCGGATATTCCGGTTTTCGCTTGGCGACTGAAAGATGGTTACACATTAAACTGGAATCTTTATGATTTATCTCGACAATTGCGTGTGTTCGGCTGGCAAGTACCCGCCTATCCATTGCCTCCAGATATGGAAGCGGTGACGATTATGCGCGTGGTGGTTCGAAATGGATTTTCCATGGATCTCGCGCATTTATTTTTGATGAACCTCAAACAGGCCGTTGCCTTTCTGGATTCCCTGAACGGGCCTATGCCACATGATACGAAATGTGATAATAGGTTTCATCACTAAGTGGAGACAGATTCTATAGTCATTAAGTTGAGCTAACCACCGGTGAAATTAACTATCTTAGATGAATCCATCCATTAAGAAATTTATTGGATGGACTTTTTATGGAGATTAAGTCGACCAATAAGGATATGCTTTATACAGAAGAAAAGTTTATATCTCTTATCGGTTGGGGGAACAGGTTAAGCACCCGATCTGATAAATAGACGGAGAGATTCCGCCTATTGACTCGAAAAATATGAAAATGGGTAATTTTGCTTTGCATAATCGGAAAACCTCCCCTTATAAACCCCGGAACGAGCTCTATTCTGCATCTAACCGAAAAATCTGCGCTTATTTTACTATCGCTGGTTACTCAATTAAGGACAAGACTTCATATTTAAAGGAAGTGAGAGGGGGTAGGGTGATCCAAGAGAACCTCATTTAGATACGTCACGGTGAGCCGTACCATAAGTAAATGGGGTTGCGTCCTGGTATGCGTTTTTTAGTAATGAAAAAGAGATCTAGGATTTATGTAGGAAAGGATGCATTAAATAAAGTGAAACTTCCATCAGTGGGGGGGGGTTCATCCCCACTGATGGTTAGTTGAACCAATCGGGCTTTTACGTGCAGTTATCCCCCACCTATCTTCTTCGCTTCTCTCTGCATCTTACTGCACGTTAATGCGGAATAAAATTGATGGTAAATTAATAGGCTTGTCCAAAATGGACAAGCCTGCTTTATAATAACCCAGTATGATCTAATGCTCTACGATGATCTTAAGCGTTAGGAAAAACGAAAATATGCCGCTGCTTGAATATCCGAAGATTTGTGCGGCATATAAGATCGATTTCGCTTCGTATAGTCTTAAATAAACAGACTAAATAAAAACTGCTGTTTTCTTTTTATGTTCCAAATTTCGATAAACAAGTGCAAGCAGCATCGACGGTATGGTACAAACAATCATCCCGATAAAGGCGTATCTTGGCTCGATTTCGTATAAATAACCGCCGAACATCGTGAACACCGCAGTACTCCAGCTAAGTGCCAGTGCTGCATACATGCCTTGTGCTTTTGGAATCTGCGCATGTGGAATATTTTTGATTAAATATTTCATAAAGGCATAATGCCCCATTGCAAATGAGCATGCATGCAATGTTTGCGCGATACAGAAAACAATAACATTTGGAAAGGCAAATACTAATATCCAACGTACGGATGAACCAAGTGCCGCTAGTGTCAGTAAGGAGCCTACTGAAAATTTACGAAAGCTCTGATCTGCGATTAAGAAGAAAATGATTTCTGCGATCACGGCAATGTTAATAATTACCCCAATTAAATATTTGGGTGCATGAATATCTTGTAAAAAAATATAGCCATAGCTGTAATAAGAAGCGTGTGCCGCTTGCAGTAAAATCACAATAACGAGCACCAAACCAAAGTGTTTGATGCGAAATAATTCCAGCATACCGCCTTTTTTTGTTTGATCCGCTTGCGGTTTTTTAGATAAAACAGCGGGTGCACGCATAAAACCAAGACACACGAATACCAATGTGCCGAGTAACAGTGCCCATAAAATCACTTCATCCCCAAACGCCCCTGTAAAGATGGTTAAGATCATACCTGCCACGACAAACCCAATGGATCCCCACGAGCGGCTCTTCCCATAATGTCTTAATTGATTACTTTGCGCAAGTACGCCAGCTGCGCTATCTAAAGCAGGCATCAGTGCTGGGTAAATAAAATTCAAAAGTAACGTTACCACAAGTAAGCTAACAAAGGAACTCGCTGGAATACAAAACAGAATAGCAATTAGTGTGCCGATTGCCATTCCATTTAATAAGGTTTTACTACTAAATTTCCTCGATAAATAAGGAAAAGCAATTAATGTAGAAAGGCCTCTTGCAACCAAACCTAAGCTCATAATCAAACTAGCTTGTGAAAGCGTAAGCCCTTTTGTATGAATCATCCATCCTGTCCAATAGGGTAGAAAAATGCCCCATGTCATATAAAAACTAAAAAACTGTCTGCTCATCCAGCGTTGTGTGTTCATTCTGTATCCCCCTCATTGTTTGCATGATAACATGGAGATACGTACAATAATATGAGATATCTCACATTTTCGAGGTGGATTATGGAAATTTATAAAAATGAGAAAAGGAAAAGATATTTGAATGAGTACTCCATTGCGCATTTATTTTCTTTTCCGATTGAAGAGTTTATAGAAGTGCACGAATATAAACGCGATGAATGGATTATTCAAGAAGGCATGCGACCGGATTTTTTATTTTATGTCATTGAAGGAAAAGCAAAAATTTATGTAACGCATCAAAATGGGAAAGTTTCCTTAATTAATTTTATCAATGCGAATGAGTATATTGGGGAAATGGAATTATTAAATGAGGTGTACTATACAAAAGGGATCCAAACCTCCACTAAGACCATTTGCTTTGCGCTTCCTTTTCATCGCTGTCGCGCACAAATGTTAGAAGATGCAAAATTTCTACGTGAACTAACCAAGTTTTTAAGTGTAAAAGCAACACAAATGGCTGCAAAGTATTCGTATAGTCTCGCCTTCCCGCTTGAAAACCGGCTTGCGGATTTTATTTTGCAAACCTCGGATGAAGAGGTCTATAAGGAGAAACACGTAACTGTTTGTGATTTTTTAGGCGTCTCCTATCGACATTTATTGCATGTGCTTGCACAATTTTGCGACAAAGGGTATTTGCAAAAGGAAGGACGTCACTATCGCATTCAGCAGCACAACCCGCTATATGAGCTTGCTGAGATGTTGAGAAATAAATAACTAACTGCGATTCATAAATAGTGGTATACCAAAATAGAAGAACAGAAGTTTACTCCGATAAAAACCTTAATTTAACGAATTCCCCGAAAGAATTCTCCTTCCTCAAGCGTGTGAAGGGCGTAGCCCAACGGTAGGTGGGAGATGAATTTCGGTTTGGCGTAGC
>NZ_JBIWHY010000039.1:0-14837 GCF_044764345.1 Bacillus sp. NPDC094106
TTTGTCTAGCATCTAAAAATAAAAATTGACGTTTCACGTTGTTTGTTTCGTTTAGTTTTCAAAGTTCAACATCGCGTTTCAGCGACTTTTATAATGTAACATCTTTCATCTAACTCGTCAACATCTTTTTTCTTTTGTTGTTGACGACGCTTATTAATTTACCACATTAATGCTTAATGAGTCAACACTGTTTTTCATTTTTTTTAATACATGCCAAAATATTTTTATCCTGGCATTATATATAATTTAATAATGACCAATGCACAAATACCTGGTATCCCTAAAAGGCTAGAAACAGAAGCTGTTCCGATGTTAATAGGAATATGAAAATTAAAGTATGTCCCAATTACATTCACAACAAATAACAGTACGACACCGATCATTACTTTGATGAATATCTTCCCTATAAACTGCAGCGGTTTCGTAGAGGCACCAAAAACTAACAAAACAAACACTAAAGTAAGAATACCACCAATAATAATTGTAGAATTCATTTTCCCCCTCCTTATATAACTCATACACTCTATTTGTATGGGACAAGGAGGTACAAAAGAACATTCAATTACATAAAGTAACACTTTAATTAATGAGTATCTTCTTCATCTTCCACTGATGAAAAGCCTTTACAATCGGGGTATTACCACCCGCGAATAGCGGAATAAAAAAGACCCTGATTTAAAAATCAGAGTCTTTTACCATTGTTCCATCTTTACAGGACGACGTTTCGCTTCTTTTAATAAGAAAAAATATTTTGCTTCTGCTATTTTTAAAGAACAAAGCACGTTTTGCGATGGTTCAACACTTTGCTCTACCATTCTTTTTTGACGTAACCACTCGTTTTTCACTTTCTCTAACAAAGCAATTAACTTATCATCGTATTCTTTACGCAACTTTCCCTTTTTTTGAAAAAACATTTCAGCTTCTCCTCTTATACTTCTCTACGGCCTTCTAGGGCCTTAGATAAAGTTACTTCATCCGCATACTCTAAATCTCCACCAACCGGAAGACCATGAGCAATACGTGTTACTTTTATACCTGTTGGTTTTAAGAGACGAGAAATATACATTGCTGTAGCTTCACCTTCAATATTTGGGTTCGTTGCTAAAATAACTTCCTGCACAGTCTCATCCTGCAATCTTTTTAAAAGTTGTGGAATATTGATGTCCTCTGGTCCAATTCCTTCCATTGGGGAAATCGCACCTCGCAATACATGATAGACACCTTGATATTCTTTCATTTTTTCCATCGCAATTACATCCTTCGGCTCCTGTACGACACAGACAACCGATTGGTCACGGTGGGAATCATCACAAATATAACAAGGATCACGATCTGTAATATGTCCACAAACAGAACAATATGTTAAATTTCTCTTTGCATTTACAAGTGATTTAGCAAAGTCTAGTACGTCATCTTCCTTCATATCTAACACGAAGAATGCCAATCGAACAGCTGTTTTTGGGCCGATTCCTGGCAACTTCATGAAACTATCGATAAGTTTTGATATCGGTTCTGGATAATGCATATGTCAATATCCCCCTACTAGAACATTCCACCTGGTAAATTTAAACCTTTTGTGAATTGTCCCATTGTAGAGTTTGAAAGTTCCTCGGCTTGCTTAAGTGCATCATTTGTTGCAGCTAACACAAGATCTTGTAACATTTCAATATCTTCTGGATCTACAACTTCTTCTTTAATTTTCACTTCAAGAATTTGCTTATGGCCATTTACAACAACAGTAACCATTCCGCCACCAGCTGTACCTTCAACTGTTTTTTCACCAAGCTCTTCTTGTGCTTTCGCCATTTGCTTTTGCATTTTTTGCATTTGTTTCATCATGTTATTCATATTTCCCATTCCGCCACGCATCATAATACATTCCTCCTAATTGTTGTTATTCTTTTATTTCAATAAGTTGTTGCCCTACCAATTTTACCGCCTCTTCTACGAGGGGATCTACTTTTTGTTCTGCAGCTTCTTCTGAATTTCCACCTTCGCGTTGTAAAAATTCTTCACGAATTTTACCCCATTCCGCCTTTGGAATCGCAATCATATTCAATCTTTTACTCAGCAATTCAAAAAGAACTTGTTCTACGGTATCCATGGCATCACGATTTTCACTTGCCATTTTGCAATGTATCTCATATTGGAAAGCTAAAACATAAGAATCTTCAGAAGCTGCAACTGGTTCACTATTCTCTAACAATACAGCAAACGCCACTTTATTATAGGATTTAAGTCTTCCTAACAACTCACCCCATACGCCTTTTAGCTGCTCTAAATCTTGGCGTTTCGCTTGCTTTAACACTTCATGCACACGCCCAACAGGAATTTTCATACTTCCTGTCCGCACTGGCTTTGGTGTTGAACGCGCTTCCCTTACTTCCTGCTGCACACCAGCTGGTACACCATTCTTCTTCACGTGTTCTAATTCTTTTTCCAGTTGTTGCATTCTGTTCATAATCGCCTGCAAACGGTCTGCTCCATTTGCCTGCACCATAAATTGCTGACAAATTTGCACCATAACAACTTCTAGGAAAATGCGCGGATGATTTGTCCACTTCATCTCCTGTTGCCCCTTACTAAGTGTATGAATAATTTCATAAATCATCTCGGGTTGCATCGCTTCACTCAGCATACGGAACTGATCATCTACAATTACCCGTTCTAACATATGTTCTAATTGTGGCGAAGTTTGATATAAGAGCATATCACGATAATAGTAAATGAAATCCTCCATAAAACGAACTGGGTCTTTTCCTTTACTCATCATATCATCAATAATACGTAATGCTCTTGATACATCATTTTCACGTATACATTCTACAAGGTTACCTAAATATTGTTGAGAAACAGAACCTGTTACCGCTAAGACATCCTCAGTTGTAACTATCCCATCGCTATAAGAAATAGCTTGGTCGATAAGACTTAACGCATCACGCATACCACCCTCAGCGGCACGCGCAACAATTTGTAACGCCTCATCTTCTACCTTTGTACCCTCATTTGTAACAACCGTCGCTAGCCTTTCTACAATATCATGTACTGATATTTTTCGAAATTCAAAGCGTTGGCAGCGTGAAATGATTGTAGGTGGAATTTTATGCGGCTCTGTTGTTGCCAAAATAAAGATAACATGTTGTGGTGGCTCTTCTAACGTCTTTAAAAGTGCATTAAAAGCTCCCATGGAAAGCATGTGAACTTCATCAATAATGTATACTTTATATCTCACTGCACTTGGGGCATATTTTACCTTATCTCTTATATCTCGAATTTCATCTACACCGTTATTTGAAGCCGCATCAATTTCTAATACATCCGAAATAGACCCTTGTGTAATGCCTAAACACGCAGGACATTCATTACAAGGTTCAGCTACTGGAGCATGCTCACAGTTAATTGCCTTTGCAAATACTTTTGCAATTGTCGTTTTACCTGTTCCCCTCGGACCAGAAAACAAATAAGCATGCGAAGCTTTCTCTTGAAGAAGGGCATTTTGCAACGTTTTTGTTACGTGCTTTTGACCGACTACATCTTCAAACTTTTGCGGTCTCCATGTCCGGTATAACGCTTGGTATGACACGAAAATACGGCCTCCCTCAAAGGTTATTATCTTGTATATTATAACCCATTCTGTTTATAGATTCCAAAAGTTATTTTCTATACAAAAAACTCACCTTTTTATATAAGGTGAGTTTTGTATACATATATAACTGCCGTGCACCTTCTGTCGATTACGTACCATAAGCGTTACTTAAGCAGTTAGCTCGGTTCAGGCACTCCTGCGGCACACGAGAAAACCCGCTTATTGCTGCTTCCTTCCGGACCTGACAAGGTTCACGGGGTCCCGTTGCGCAGGACCCAAACGTCAACACCACTTACTTAAGGCAGGCCTTACAGCAACATAACCTCGAGAAGGGATTCGGCCTCGCTAGAGCGGATTGCGAGTACAGGGCACCGCTACCTCCCCGCTTAGCACGGCAAAGTTAAAACCAATATTCGGTTGCCTTAAACAAGGCACTATCAGTATAACTTGTTTCTTCATAAATTGCAAATATGTTAGGCACCAGTATTTTTATCCAATTTTTCCTTCTTCTCTTTCCTTCTTTTACGAAGTTCCCTAAAAAAGTTCGTTAACAACATGCCACATTCTTCTTCCATCACACCTGGTACCACTTCACATTGGTGATTAAAACGCTCGTCTGTTAAAAGATTCATTAAAGTACCTGCGCATCCACCTTTTGGATCACTTGCACCATATACAACACGTTTCACACGTGATAAGACAATTCCACCTGCGCACATTGGACACGGCTCTAACGTAACATATAACGTTGCATTTTCTAAACGCCATGTCCCTAACTTTTTACAAGCTTCATCTATAGCTAATAACTCTGCATGAGCAATTGATCGTTGCTCTGTCTCTCTTAGATTATGGGCGGCGCTGATTACTTTCCCATCTAGCACAATAACAGCTCCAATCGGAACCTCTTGTATCTCTTCAGCTTTCTTTGCCTCTTCTATTGCACGTTGCATAAAATAAATATCTTGTTCCATAATACATTCCTCTCATTACGAATAAAATACGATAGCTCCTTCACCACTAAATCCCATTTAGCCGCACTTCTCCTTACACACGCAGGATAACTTTTCCCCATTCAATCCAACCTAAAGAAAAAGGAAGGGTGATTACATATGAAAAATACAGCATTACTCATCGTTGACATGATTAACGACTTCCAATTCTCACACGGACCTATTTTAGCGCAAAAGTGTGGGATAATAGTGGAACCTATCTTAAAATTAAAACAAACCATGAAACTATTGGGTTATCCTGTAATTTATGTTAACGATCATTATCAACTATGGAGAGCTGATATCGATCAACTTATCGCTCATTGTACAAATCAGTATAGCAAACACATTATACAAGTAATCTCTCCCGAATCGGATGATTATGTTTTTATTAAACCACACTATTCCGCATTTTATGAAACACCTTTAAATTCTTTATTAAGGCATTTAAAAATTGAAAACCTTATCGTAACAGGAATAGCAGGAAATATATGCATCCTTTTCACAGCCAATGATGCCCATATGAGAAATTATTCTCTTTCTGTACCACAGGACTGTATTGCCTCCAATTCTGATCAAGATAATATACACGCTTTGAAAATAATGGAGACAACATTAAAGGCAAATATTATGCCTTCTTTCCAACTGAAACTGGATTAGTATATATCTATTTTCTAACTTTTTATAACAAATTAGTCCGTTCACTTCCCTCTTATGCTACAATAATTCTGTTTTGTGCTTTTATTTACAGTAAATTATGAACTGAAAGGAGGAAACAGCGTGACCGGAGTACCATTTATTACGGTTGAAGGACCAATTGGTGTTGGAAAAACTTCACTAGCGAAGGAAATTTCAACTCACATGCAACTCCACCTATTAAAAGAAATTGTTAATGAAAATCCTTTCTTAGGGAAGTTTTATGAAAACATTGACGAATGGAGTTTTCAAACAGAAATGTTCTTCCTTTGTAATCGATATAAACAATTGGAAGATATTAATATAAAGTATTTAATGAAACATAAACCAGTTGTAGCGGATTACCATATATTTAAAAACCTAATTTTTGCATCTCGTACATTAAAAGATGTTCAATATGACAAATATATGCAAATTTATCGTATTCTTACGCAGGATATGCCTGTACCAAATGTCATTGTATACTTAACAGCAAGCCTTGAAACATTACAAAAACGAATCGCAATGCGCGGGCGGGAATTCGAAAAAAATATGGATCCAAATTACTTACTACAACTCACTAAAGATTACGAAACGGCAATGGATACTTTCAAAAAGGATCATCCCGATATCCCAGTCTTGAAGTTTAATGGAGATAATATAGATTTCGTAAAGAATAGCGATGACTTAAATGTAATTTTATCCACCCTCCAAAATACACTCTTAAAGGGGACGAAATAGCAATGAATTTAAGGCAAAAATATGATATACCCAATGATGCAGTAATTACAATTGCTGGTACGGTTGGTGTGGGTAAATCAACTATGACAACTGCACTTGCTAACGCTTTAGGTTACCGGACATCATTTGAGAAAGTGGATTCTAATCCATATTTAGATAAGTTCTACGCTGACTTCACACGTTGGAGCTTTCACTTACAAGTTTATTTTTTAGCGGAGCGATTTAAAGAACAAAAAAGAATTTTTGAATATGGCGGAGGCTTTGTACAAGATCGTTCTATCTATGAAGATACTGGCATTTTTGCAAAAATGCATCACGAAAAAGGAACAATGACAGAGACAGATTATGAAACATACAAAGGATTGTTCGATGCAATGGTTATGACACCTTACTTCCCACATCCAGACTTATTAATCTATTTAGAAGGTTCCTTTGATGATATTGTTAGCCGTATTCAAGAACGTGGTCGCCCAATGGAACAACAAACACCAACTGAGTATTGGCAAGAAATGCACGGACGTTATGAAAATTGGATTAATAACTTTAATTCATGCCCTGTCCTACGCTTAAATATTAATGAATACGATATTTTAAAAGATGAAGATTCAATTGAACCAATCATTAAGAAAATTGATCATTTTTTAAAACAAACACGCAAACTTGTAAAATAAAAAACCCGTGCATATGCACGGGTTTTCCTATTAACTTACTTTTTCTTTTTCGTTGAAGCAATAATTTCGCTCTCTGACTTCCCAGCATTAATACGCTGACGAACAGTGCTCGTACTAATATCATACGCTTCAGCAATTTCTTTAACAGTCATTTCTTTCCCATTAATAACTGCTGTTAATACTTTACCAGTACGTTTTGGAGCTGCTTCTTTTTTCGCAATTTTTTTCGGTGCTTCTGCTTTTTTCACATTACAAGTACAACCGCAAAGTTTACGGAATGTATCATCACTTATAATACACGATACGTTTGCACCACTATTTAAAATTCTATTGTTCTTACAGACTGGACATTGTACATAGTATAAAGTTTTTCCATCTAAAGGAAACGTTTGTATAATAAGATCCATGTTGACTCCTTTCATATCTATGAAGATAATCATCGGAATATGAGTGTTTATTAAGGCGATAATAGCCTTACATCATACTTTCTGATTGGTTTTAAAATAAAAACTCGTTACGTGTTGGTAACGAGTTCTCCAATCTCCACTTATATGCGCTGTTGTCAATTATATCTGGAGGAGGTAGAGGGATTCGAACCCCCGCGCGACTCTCGCCGCCTGTCGGTTTTCAAGACCGATCCCTTCAGCCAGACTTGGGTATACCTCCATATTGACATCAAATATAATAACAAAAGAAAAACAGTTAGTCAACCCTACTATCATAAATTATGAGGAAAGGAAAATATTACTTTCCTCATAATTTATGTTGCTACTGACAACACCTGTAATTACCAATCACTCATACCGATGAAAGTTTTAATTTACTTAATAACTGTTTTTCCTCCCATATAAGGGCGAAGAACTTCTGGAATTATAATTGTACCATCTTCTTGTTGATAGTTTTCTAAAATTGCTGCAACTGTACGTCCAATTGCAAGACCAGATCCATTTAATGTATGAACAGGTTCTGGTTTTGCATTCGGTTCACGACGGAAACGAATGTTTGCACGTCTTGCTTGGAAAGCTTCAAAGTTACTGCAAGAAGAAATTTCACGATATGTTCCATAACTTGGAATCCATACTTCGATATCGTATTTCTTCGCTGCTGTAAATCCTAAATCTCCTGTACACATGCTCATAACACGATATGGTAGACCTAATAATTGTAACACGCGTTCCGCATCATTTGTTAATTTTTCTAACTCTTCATAAGAATCTTCTGGTTTAACAAATTTCACAAGCTCAACTTTATTAAATTGATGCTGACGGATTAAACCGCGTGTATCGCGACCAGCTGAACCTGCTTCAGAACGGAAACAAGAGCTAAATGCTGCATAACGAATTGGCAATTGCTCTGCGCTTAAGATTTCGTCACGGTGCATATTTGTTACAGGAACCTCAGCTGTAGGAATTAAGAAGTAATCTTCACTCTCAATAAGGAACGCATCTTCTTCAAACTTTGGAAGCTGCCCCGTTCCTGTCATACTTGTACGGTTTACCATATACGGAGGTAACACTTCTTCATACCCATGTTCATCAGTATGAAGATCCAGCATAAAGCTAATTAAAGCACGTTCCAATCTTGCACCTGCACCTTTATAGAATACAAAGCGGCTTCCCGTTACTTTAGCAGCACGCTCAAAGTCTAAAATCCCTAAATCAGTTGCAAGATCCCAGTGAGGTTTTGGTTCAAAGTTAAATTCTTTCACCTCTCCCCAAGTACGCGCTACCACGTTATCATCCTCTGTTTCACCAATCGGTGCAGATTCATGCGGGATATTTGGAATAGAAAGCATTAATCTTTCTAAATCTTCTTCAACTGTACGAAGCTCATTATCAAGATCCTTTACTTTTTCTCCTACTTCACGCATCTCTAAAATTAGTGCCTCTGCATCTTTCTTTTCGCGTTTTAACACAGAGATCTGTTGAGATACTTCATTACGTTTACTTTTCAATTCCTCTGTTTGAACAAGCAACTCTCTTCTTCTTGTATCTAATTCTTCAAAACGACCAAAATCAGTTAAATCTTCGCCTCTATGCTGTAATTTTGCTTTTACTTCTTCAAAATTCGTACGTAAAAATTTAATATCAAGCATTATATATTCCTCCTTTTGTTTTATAAAACACAAAAAACTCCCGTCCCTGTAAAAAGGGACGGGAGTTAACCCGCGTTGCCACCCTAGTTGAAAGCACCATTGCTTTCCTCTCAAGTAGAAATAACGGCTCTTCACCGGAAATGCTTACTAATCATAAAGATATTCCACATTCCATTCCAGGATGGATTCACAAACTGTTTCTATCGGTTTCCACCAACCACCGACTCTCTATAAGAAACAACATTTGTTACTACTTCCTATCAACACGCTTATTTTATAAAATTGTTACCATCAATTTACTATAATCTTACACAAGTTGCAAGTTACTTATACAATTTTTTCGTTTTTGCTTCTTTCACCATCTGTACAAAATATGCTGTAACACGATGGTCATCAGTTAATTCTGGATGGAAAGAAGCTGCTAAAAATGGTCCTTGTCTCACTGCTACCATTCGATCATTATGCATAGAAAGAACCTCTACGTTATCAGCTACATTGACAACATATGGCGCACGAATAAATACACCAATAAAGTCTTCTCCTACATCTTTTATCGAAAGCGCAGCTTCGAAGCTATCCTTTTGGCGTCCAAATGCATTACGTTCAACTGTAATATCCATCGCACCAATATGAGATTCTTCATAGCCTACAAGCTTGTTTGCAAGTAAAATCATACCTGCACATGTACCAAACATTGGCTTACCAGATTTCGCGAATTCACGAAGTGCCCCCATAAAATTGTACTTATCAATGAGACGGCGCATTGTTGTACTTTCACCGCCTGGTAAAATAAGACCATCAATTTCTTCAAGTTGTTCTACACGTTTAACAACTACAGCCTCTGCGCCACTTGCTTCAACTGCTTTTACATGCTCACGAACAGCTCCTTGAAGACCTAATACACCGACTTTTACCATTTCAAAATCTCCTTTGATTACCAACCGCGTTCTTGCATGCGTTGTTCTGGTAATAACGTCGAAATTTCAACGCCCTTCATTGCAGTACCTAATCCTTTAGAAAGGCTTGCAATTAACTCATAATCTTCATAATGTGTTGTCGCTTCAACAATTGCACGTGCAAATTTCTCTGGGTTTTCTGATTTGAAAATACCAGATCCAACGAACACACCATCTGCACCAAGCTGCATCATTAATGCTGCGTCTGCTGGCGTTGCTACACCACCTGCTGCAAAGTTTACAACCGGTAAGCGGCCTAGGCGTTTGATTTCAAGTAATACTTCATAAGGAGCTCCCGTATTTTTTGCATATGTCATTAATTCGTCTTCACGAAGACTCGCAACTTGACGGATTTCTGCATTGACTTGACGCATATGACGTACTGCTTCTACAATGTTTCCTGTTCCAGGCTCACCTTTTGTACGAAGCATAGACGCACCTTCTGCAATACGACGCGCTGCTTCTCCAATATCGCGGCATCCGCATACAAATGGAACAGTATAATCACGTTTATTTAAATGATACACTTCATCAGCTGGAGTTAACACTTCACTCTCATCGATGTAGTCTACCCCTAATGATTCTAATACACGTGCTTCCACAAGATGACCAATACGGCATTTTGCCATAACTGGAATTGATACAGCACCCATAACTTCTTCTACGATTGTTGGATCCGCCATACGTGCAACGCCACCTGCTGCACGAATATCCGCAGGAACACGCTCTAGTGCCATAACAGCAACTGCGCCTGCTTCTTCTGCAATTTTTGCTTGTTCAGCGTTAACTACGTCCATGATAACGCCGCCTTTTTGCATTTCTGCCATTCCACGTTTTACACGTTCTGTTCCCGTTACATTTGTCATATACAAAAACCCCCCTAGATGAATTACTTTCCCCTGCTAAAGGCGAAAATTAAGAATACTCTTACATTCTACCACTAACTATAAGATGCTTGTCCACTACTTTTTCATAAAGTCGATATGAAAAATGGAATAAAAAAAGCTCCTACAATGAGGAGCTCTTAAAACCAGCCTTTTACTGTGTCAACAGCACTATTCCACATACCACTAAAGAAAGAGCCAATACCACGCATAGAACGTACAAACCAGTTTGCCTGTTCTACGTCTGAATTTGTTACAAGATCTACTTGTAATGACTTACCTGATAAAAATCCAGGGTCATTATTATCTTTAGGTGATATAACCATCTGTCCAAGTGCTGTCCCTTTTTTAATTGGTGCTTCTTTTTCTTTACTTATATTTTTAAATTCTGTTTTATATACATCTTTACTTCCTTTTAGCATCGGAAGTGTAACAGCTTGTTTTGTTTGAACTGCAACATCTTTATCTTTTGCATTTTTTACTTGTACAGTTTCATGTCCTTTTACTGCTGACCCTTTTGGATATACCTTTTTCACTTCAAAATTCGTAAATCCATAATCAAAAAGTTTCTTTGTTTCTGCAAAACGTGCTGGGTGAGAATTCGTTTTAATTACAACGGAAATTAAACGCATACCATTACGTTCTGCTGTCCCTGTAAAGCAATCTCCAGCTTCTGGTGTAGAACCTGTTTTAAGGCCGTCTACTCCTTCATATTGAAATACAAGACCTTTTAACATCCAGTTCCAGTTATCCATTTTAACAGGATATTTTCCACCTTCTTGGAATACTTTTTTCGGAATTTTCGCTGTGTCTAATACTTTTGGAAAATCTTGAATCAGACGTTGCGCTAAAATCGCGACATCTCTTGCAGACATTTTATTTTCTTCATCTGGTGTTGTGCCTTCAGGATGCTGTCCTTTTAAGTCTTTGTTCGTTAGACCTGTAGAGTTTACAAATTTATAATTTTTCAATCCAAACTCTTTCGCCTTATCATTCATCATTTTTACGAAATCTACTTCTTTACCCGCAACCGCTTCAGCTAAAGCAATTGTTGCACCGTTTGCAGAGTAAATTGCCATTGCCTCGTATAACTCTTTTACCGTATAAGAGCCACCATTTTCTAGTGGAACGTTTGATAATGAGCGATCTTGTGAAATCTTATGTGCATATTCAGAAACTTTTACCTTTTGGTCCCATTTCAGTTTCCCTTTCGCCACAGCTTCATTAACTAAGTATTCACTCATCATTTTTGTCATACTAGCAATTGCTAATAATTCATCTGCATTTTTTTGGTATAAAATTTTCCCTGAATCAGCTTCTACTAAAATCGCTGCTCCTGCTTCAACATCTAAAGCAGGACCTGTTTCTGCTGATGCACTGCTATACGTAACAAACATGCTGCAGAATAATGTAAGCACTGTTACCATCGCAATAAATCTCTTGCAAAGCATACCTTTCACTTCTGTTACCCCCAATATCTTTGTACTCACATAACCGTTATTCTAACATAATCAAAAAAAAATAGACAGAGATATCAAATCTCTGTCTATTTACATATAAGACATTATAAAGAGTAATTTGGAGCCTCTTTTGTAATTTGTACATGATGTGGATGACTTTCACGTAAACCAGCACCTGACATACGAATGAATTGTGCATTTTCACGCAAGAATTCTAAATCCTTTGCTCCGCAATATCCCATACCTGCACGTAATCCGCCAACCAACTGATGAACTGTATCAGCTAAAGGTCCTTTATATGGTACACGACCTTCGATACCTTCTGGAACAAGTTTTTTGTTTCCTTCTTGGAAGTAACGATCTTTACTTCCTTTTTCCATCGCTCCAACAGAACCCATACCGCGGTATACTTTAAATTGACGACCTTGGTAAATTTCAGTTTCTCCTGGGCTTTCACCTACACCGGCAAACATACTACCAAGCATAACAACATGTGCTCCTGCTGCTAAAGCTTTTACCATATCACCAGAGTATTTAATACCACCATCAGCAATAACTGGAATGCCATGCTTACGAGCTTCTGTTGCGCAATCATATACTGCTGTTAATTGTGGTACACCTACACCAGCTACAACGCGTGTTGTACAAATAGATCCTGGTCCAATACCAACTTTGATAACATTTGCACCAGCTTCAATTAATGCGCGTGTTGCTTCAGCTGTAGCAACGTTACCTGCAATAATGTTTAATGTCGGATATTTTGCTCGAACTTCCTTTACTTTGTCAGCTACATTTTTGTGATGTCCATGAGCTGTATCAAGTACAATTACGTCTACATTTGCTTTTACTAATGCATCGATACGAAGCATAGCGTCTGCAGTTACACCAACTGCTGCTCCAACTAATAAACGGCCTTGTTTATCTTTTGCTGAGTTTGGAAACTCAATTACTTTTTCAATATCTTTAATTGTGATAAGCCCTTGTAATACACCGTTATTATCAACAAGAGGGAGCTTTTCAATTTTATATTTCTGTAGGATCTTTTCAGCTTCTTCTAACGTAGTACCAACTGGAGCTGTGATCAATTGTTCTTTTGTCATCACATCGGAAATTTTGATAGAGTAGTCTTGGATAAAGCGCATATCACGGTTTGTAATAATACCAACTAATTTTCGCTCTTCTAAGTTATTTACAATTGGTACACCTGAGATACGATATTTTCCCATAAGATGTTCTGCATCATATACTTGATGATCTGGAGTTAAAAAGAAAGGATCTGAAATAACGCCGCTTTCAGAACGTTTTACTTTATCAACCTGATCCGCTTGTTGCTCGATAGACATATTCTTATGAATAACTCCTAAACCACCTTGACGCGCCATTGCAATAGCCATATCCGCTTCTGTTACTGTATCCATTCCCGCACTAATTAAAGGAATATTTAACTGTAAACTTTCGGATAGAACTGTTTTAACACTTACTTCTCTTGGCAATACATCTGACTTCGCTGGTACAAGTAACACATCATCGAATGTCAAACCTTCTTTAACAAATTTAGATTCCCACATAATTGTTCCCCCTATGATACCAGAAATTATTATTAGTAGCTTAACAATTGGTTAAAATACTGTCAAGAAAGTGGAAATATGTTAGAATTTTTAGATAATAAAAGGAGCGTAATATATGCATCATACATCTCATACTTGGCAGCAATTAAGTTTCTTTTTTTCATCCCATAACGTACAGCGTTATCTTGCCCATTGCTATGAAAAATTACCTATCGAAAATGCCGAAAAAAAAAGTTTTGAAAATTGTTATCCCTTTATCTATTACTTAGAACATGGGAAAAGTTATTACGAATTATGTAAAACAGCACCTTTTTCTATTCGACCAATGTTATTATTTTACGGAATGTGCCAGCTCTTTAAAGCATGTTTGTTAACTATTGATCCAAACTATCCAGAATCAACCACAGTCTTAGCACATGGGGTAACAACACGGAAACGAAAAAAGCAGGGTTATCAGTTTTTAGAAGATGAGGTTAAAGTACAAAAAAACGGACTGTTTCCTCATATTGCAGAACGAATGTTTCACATGAAACACTTAGAGGGTGAAAAATTTAATATGTTAGAGCAAATGGAGAAAATCCCTGAGTTACAAACTCTATTCCAATATAGTCGAAAAGGACAGATGTTATATAAGGTCAATATATTAAATACACACGATATTTCATTTCCCTCTAACATACTCGATCGTTTACATATGACAAAGGAAAGATTTTCTCGTTACATCGAAACAACTTGTAAACATCTCTCTATACAGCATACAATTCACGAAACAAATGAATCCGACTTGTTATTCTCAGCTCCCGTTCGCACATGGAATCCTTTATATAGCACGCCATTGGCCTATGACTACTATACGGACTCATACTATTGGCCAATCACGAATGATTCTAGAAATTCTAAACCCTTCTTACCAGAACCACTCATACACTATTTACTGCTCTATAATTTAAGCATGATTTCTCGCTACGAGACTGACTGGTGGTATGACTTATTAGGAAGCTATGCCACAGAGGATTATCCGTTTATTTATCAATTTTTAGACATCACTGCAGAGAAAATCCCTTACTATGTTTCACTATTTTTATTAGGTCAATGTCCCCCTATTTCTTAGGAAATAAAAAAAGCACGAGTCAATTGACTCGTGCTTTAATTGCTTGGCGACGTCCTACTCTCACAGGGGCAAGGCCCCAACTACCATCGGCGCTAGAGAGC
>NZ_JBIWHY010000040.1:0-6616 GCF_044764345.1 Bacillus sp. NPDC094106
GTGTCAACTCCACTCGTATTAAGCATCTCTTGAAGATGATACACGAGAAACCCCCACTTCAAGATCCGAAGGAGATAAGTGGCGGGAGTTTTCATAGAATATTATTCGAACATTTTGTGAAAAACAACAAAAAACACCACAAACTACTAGGAGTAGGTATTAATTTCCTGGTGTCCATCCAAAACGCTATGTTACACTAAGGGAGTTTTAACGGTCCATTCTAAAAATAGTAATGAAATGGGGTATTTAATTGAACTTTCCACAATTAAAAATCGGTCATATGATGCCAAAGGTTCCAATTATGCAGGGAGGTATGGGCGTAGGTATTTCATTAAGCAAACTTGCATCTGCTGTAGCAAATGCTGGAGGAATTGGAATTATATCAGGAACTGGAATTTCCATCGACGAAATGAGACTACATATAAGGAAGGCGAAGGAAAAGGTACAGAATGCCGGCTATATTGGAGTAAACGTTCTTTTCGCGATGAATGATTTTGCTGAAAAAATGAAAGCGGCCATTGAAGAAAAAGTTGATTTCATCATATCAGGTGCTGGGATTTCAAGAGATATGTATACTTGGGGCAAAAAGGCCGGCATACCAGTTATTTCAATTGTTTCTTCAGCGAAGCTTGCTAAATTATCTGAACGCCTGGGTGCAGCTGCAGTTGTTGTAGAAGGTCATGAAGCCGGAGGACACCTCGGAACCGAAAGACCTTTATTCGATATATTACCTGAAGTAGTTGCAGCGGTTAAAATTCCCGTAATTGCTGCTGGAGGAATTATGAACGGAAAAGATCTTGCTCGTGCCTTAAGTATGGGGGCCTCTGGAGTACAGATGGGGACGAGATTTGTTGCAAGTGATGAGTGTGACGCACCCTTATCATTTAAAGAAAAATATGTAAATGCTCGAACGAAAGATACTATGCTGCTCAAAACAACTGTAGGTCTCCAAGGTCGTGCAATTAAGAATAACTTCACTGAACTGATAGCTGATGATAAAAAGATAAAAATAAAGAAGTGCATGAATTGCCTAAAAAATTGTTCTTATCGTTTTTGTACGCTAGATTCTTTGATAACATCAATGGATGGTGATTGTGAGAATGGTCTTGTTTTTGCTGGCGCAAGAGTGCATGAAATCAAGGAAATTCTACCAGTCAAAACAATCATCAACAATATCATGACAGAATATAAAGCCTGTATCTAAGCAAGAATTAATGTCGATCCTCTTATATTCATCTGAAGAAGATATGGATACTGAATGATTCTATGTTGGGGTTCCACCTCATACCATCAACCTAAGATTTTGAAGTATCCCCAAAACGAAAATTTCATCCTTTCCTAGTTGTCCATAGGAATTTAGTTAGTTTTGGGGAAGAATGTATTTCTTAGCTTGATAGCGATGGGGCGGGACCCCAATATAAATTTTTTAATCACATTTCGTTATTACAGTAAACATTCCTGTCATACTAGGTGAGTAATCCTTAAAATCATATTTTTCATAAAATTTTTCTTTTCCCTCTGATGCAAATAATCCTACAAACGCTTTATTTGGTGCGTTTTCTTTTAGATATTCTACTAACGCATTCATAATTTTTTTGCCAATACCCATTCCTTGATAGTCTGGATGAACTACCACATCTTGAATGTAAAAGTAAATAGCTCCATCCCCAACAATTCTTCCCATTCCTATGGTCTTACTCTTATCCTTAACTGTAACGGCAAAAACAGAATTTTTTAATGATATTTCAGCAACATCAAAGTTCATATAATCTTCCCAACCCACAACTGAACATAAATATTTATATTCTTCTAATGTTGGTGCATAATTTGAGATTGTATATTGTTTTTCCATAAATCCTCCCCCTATCTCTCTATAATTTCAAGTTAGCATTTTTGCACTTCTTTTTCTTCCGAATGTTCAGATTTAAGTATATATTATATTCATGTAAAAGTTAACATAATCCCCCAGTGAAGTAGAAGGAACATCTATGCTAGGAAACGTAAAAAAATTAAAAAAAGATGAGCTTATAGGGGGATCACTCCATGGCTATCAACCTAACAATAGAAACTACCCCAAAACGAAAAAATAGGATGAATCCTTATAAATAACTAACTATAGAGAAACAAATTTTTGTGTAGGGTCTACTTAAAGGTATTAAATGATATTGAACGAATGAAAAAATGGGTTTATAAAATATTTGTTGCAGATCCTGGAAGAGGAGACACAGGTGAACGAGAACTTTGGGCTGGTAAGATGGCTTATGAGTTAGGTGATTTTTCTACAGCTAGAGAGTATTTAAATATAGCTAATAAGAAATCCAGAGGTAGATGCTTTAGTATAGAAGATGGGAAATACTTAAAATTTTTTAGTTAGAAGACTTTAAGCAGGGATTTACAGTTATTTCAAATGATATAAATTAAGGGGGGATTATAAAATGTGTATTTCTATTTATTATACTGCAAACCGTAAGCAAAAGCTTAATACCACTGAACAGGAAGTCATTGATAAATTGATTTCGGAACATTCCGTCGATAAAGAAATTGAGAAATATAATAATACGGGTGGAGGATATAACTGGGAGGGTTTTACAGTATATAATCAAGAGAATCAAATGGAAGATGATATAATCTTCGAGGGTTCAACCAGGTTATCCGACAACAGTGATGATGCAATATGGGAGGGTGTTCAACATTGGACTGCATTGCTTTCACAAATTCGGTGTGTCATTTTAGGTGCTGAATGGCACGTGCATGTAGATGATCACGTTCTTGTATGGGATGAGGAATACTTAGAATATGACTTATCAAAATAAGCTGGAGTTTATATTAAAAGTACACGAAAACTATAAAAACACCTTGCCTAATAGGGTTCATTCAGGATACATGTGAAAACGGGTCATAACATGGAATGACCCGTTTTACTTTTTATATAATTATATCTTTCATAACATTAGTAAGTTTGTGTTAAAATCGTAAATCTTTTGCATCACTCACTTGTTCCGGATGTCTGTTTTTCCTTTTTTTGAGGAATCATCTTTGATCACCATATCCTGGTATGTCGCCCGTTCGCTTCCAATCTTGACATCGGTGATAAAAATCTTCCGTTCTTTTACCGGACCAGGTTTCGGTTCGCCATACTTCGGTTTCCACTGTGGGTGGTAAAGCCCTGTCTTGAGGTAAGGTGTACGCGCACGTGTAGCATAGGCATTAGGACCTTGCACTTCCCATACAACCTTTCCATCCTTCCATATTTGTAGCAATCCGTCGCTTCCTGATGACCACTTTGCATGGATTACCCAAGAAGACCAAACTCCTTTTTGCACCAGTTCATCCAATGTCTTAGAATCGCGCTCTATATTCGAAGTAGGACCAAATGCTCGTTGTATATTCCATCTGTCACCTTCCACTGTAATAGCCAATTCCGGAAAATCCCGATCCACCCGCTCACTGCCGAGTACGGCGTGCCATTGCATGACGATATCGTTGCCACCGCCCTTGTCGAATACCCAATCCTGCGGGATATAAATCCGTGCTGTATACCAACGTTCGTGGAACCCTTCTTCGTATGGCTGTGCAATTTCCGAACGGAACTGTCCTCGAGAATGCGGAACAACGAACTGCACTGCTTTGTGATCTCCCGTCATGTCGGGTGCATCTACTATATGTACACGCTGCGCGATCGTATCAGTATCTAGGCTGGTACGGTTTTCCGAGTCGTTGATAGCTATTTTCCATTTTTCTAGTCCGGATTGAAAGTTATCTTCTAACATAATAGGATCGTTTGCTTCCTTAAACTTAGACTTCTTTTCTTTTTTGGAGACATCCGATTGAGTCATTGTCTTTTTTATATCAACCAGAACGATACCACCTACAAGTAAACTGACGGATAGGACAAATATAGCAAGAATTTTTTTCATCGTTCATCACACTCCATCTAGTTTGTTTTTCTTTAGTAACTTCACCATATAACGCTGTAAATGTCACATCCTATTTGGTTAAAATTTGATAATCTCGTATTTAACAGTACTCCAACAGAAATCCCATTCCTCAAGCACGTGTAGGGCATAGTTCAGGTGGTAGGGAGAAGTCATTTTCATAAGCCTAATGCTGATAAACTGGAGTTTTCTCTATAAGAGATTGCTGCATCGATTTTAAAGGACTATTAGAAAGTATAACGCTTTTTTAAACTTGGAGGTAGTTAATATTCTTAAGTTGATGGATGTGTAGCGAGACCCCAAAATGCAAATATGTATTATTGCATATCAAAATGTATTGATGAACTTGTAAGTGCTTACTATAATAGGGGTATAAAGATTTCTTACAGCTTACTACTCAAGAAAAAAGGAGGACATAATATGGAAATCGCAATGGCAATTTTAAAATTTGTAGGTGGAGTAATTCCATTAGTTCAAGAACTTTTAAAAGCATTTATGTAAGTTTATCATTCAGCAATTATTTATAAGAATTATCATACAAATGATCTGCATATCAAAAATGAATTGATATGCAGATCATTTGCGTGAACAATGCACAAAAAATCCCCAAACAAAGTGCAGGAATCAAAAGTAAACCTTTCATTCATCCTCCGCTAACTTGATCTGTTTGTAGGGGCTAATTGAAACACATGTAAAATTAGGTCACAGGAACACATAATTTATTTCAGTTGCTAAGATAGAAAATTCTAATATAGTTGTTAAAAAAAGATGGTGTGATTTGGAATTTCACACTATCTTTTTTTGTTATCCTGTATAATAAGAAAAAGAATATTTTGATAGTTTTGGATGTAAATAAGGACAGTTATTTGAAAGGAGTGATGTTTGATGAAAAAACAGAAGAAAATAAAATATGAGGTAAAAACAATTTGAGCATGCGTATCATACCTCTATAAACTACGCTCGCTCAAAGTTAGGAGCAGCGCGTGATAAATATCGCAATAGGAAAAAATCAATACCCTATAACAATAGCTGCGTATCATAATTTTAATTGGTTAAAGGATGTAGAAGTGTTTACTGTTTTTGATCAGCACGATTCAGGCAATATTAGCTTTGGTATTATTGAAAATGGGCAGCGTTACTTTTTGAAGTATGCTGGTGCACGCAATTTAGAATACAAGGGCAATATAGAGGATGCAATCCAACGATTAATGAAGGCAAAAGAAGTGTATGAACAAATTCAACATCCTTTGCTAGTCCCATATATTAATTCCATTCAAATGGAAAATGGATTTTGCTTAAGGTTTCATTGGGTTGATGGGGAATGCATGCACAATCATTGGGATTTTACACCGTATGAAAAGTACCATGCACTACATTCGCCGTTTGTGAAGTTAAGACAATTATGTGTGACTAAACGACTCAGCATATTGGCACAAATTTTTGAATTTGCAGCGTATGTTGAGTCATTAGGATACGTCATGGTTGATTTTTATGACGGTAGCATTTTATATAATTTTGAGCAATCAAAACTTACGATTTGTGATATTGATTTCTTTCAAAAAGCACCTGTATTCAATAAAATCGGGGAGGATTTTTGGGGATCAAGTCGCTTCAAAGCACCTGAGGAATATGAACTACATGCACAAATTACAAGTGAAACGAATGTGTATGTACTAGCAGGAATTGCTTTTGCCTTTATCGGTGGAAAAAGTGATAAAAGCTATGAAAAATGGGAAAGTACACAAGACTTATATAATGTATGTCAAAAAGCTCTACATAAAGAAAAAGCTAAAAGATATCCTACTATTCAAGCATTTTATGAAGCGTGGCTTGCATATATAGAATAAATAATCGGGGGCTAGTTTTCATTAAGACCTTTAAAATTATAGAACTTTATTATTCTTCAAAATAACAAGTTGATGCAATATTATTCAAATTTTAAATAATTTTAATAGCCTACTGTTATCTAAGTTGATAGTAGGCTATTGCATTTTAGAGGATAAAATTTACTTATTACTAATTGAAAATAAACTTATATAATGGATAATAAATTCCATATAGAGGTGGATGTATATGCCTAAAATTGACAATATACTAGCAATTCTATGGATGCTTAGTTCAGGTGAAAAAATTACTGCAAAACAAATTTCAGAAAAGTTAGAGATGAATATAAGAACTGTGTATCGTTATATTGATACACTTTCAACAAGTGGTGTACCTATAATTTCAGACACAGGACATAACGGTGGATACACTTTATTGAACAATTTTATTAAAGCTCCTCTTTTTTTTGATTTTGAGGAGCAAACCGCACTATTTCACGCTGCTATTTTTGCAGAAGAAGCCGGATATTATGGAGGTGAAGCACTAAATAGGGCTATTTCAAAGCTAAGAAAATATTCAAATCAAGAGCAGGAAACAAAGATAAACCAACATTTAGCCAGTCTTGAAGTAATAAGTCGATTAAGTTCCCTCTCTATCATACCTTTCGAGAGGACTCCTACCTCTAAACATATGTGAAGGTGGTGAGGTGAATCGAAAAAAATATTTTATGTTCAAGTAAAAATATAAAAACATACGTTCTTCTTTTGGTATAATATCCTTAACAAGGAGGTGAAAAAATGACAACGGAAAATCAAATAAATTATAAAACTCTTCAGATTTGGATTAAAAAAGGACAT
>NZ_JBIWHY010000041.1:0-5628 GCF_044764345.1 Bacillus sp. NPDC094106
TCTAGCGCCGATGGTAGTTGGGGCCTTGCCCCTGTGAGAGTAGGACGTCGCCAAGCAAAAACCTAAGTCGTTTCGACTTAGGTTTTTTTGTGTTTACTAAACATAGTACTTATTTTCGTGTAAGAATAACCTGCTCATCATTCATTTTTAACATATTGACAATCGCCAAATGTGACAGTACTCCTTTTTATAAAAACTATATCCTCATCTATAAAAACTGAAAACGCCGATCCGATTATTTGGAGGGTGTTAAAATACTCCTTGTTGAATTTAACGCATCCGTTCGCTCAATAAGGAATTGTCTATTTGCTGTTTTAAATTCAATAGAACCCACTCAATAATTATGATCGCTGAATTGATACGTTCCGTCGTATTACCTAAGAACACTTTATTAAGCAAGTCATCTAAATTAGTAAGTCGATTAGATAATTCTTTAATATGTACCAAAACAGAGCCAGAAGGAGGTATTGGTTTGTTGTTTACAGCCCATATACCTTCTAACATTATCCAAGTTGATGTGTTCAATATATATGAAGCTTTTAATACATCATTTACTTTCAGAGCAGCATTGATCTTAATGAGTGAACTATTTAACCAATGAGAAATGCCTTTTATTTTATTTTATTTTCAGAAATATAATAATCCTTATATTTTTGTTGGGCTATCCGCGTTAATTGCTTTAGGAACCCTTTATTATCAAATAAAATTTTGCCATCTAAAAAAGAGTATAATTCCATTGGATTGTTATCAAAGTTTAATTGAACTTGATTAAAGTCTGCATATTTATATTCAATTAAAATATTTCCTCTAATCTTAGAATGGAATTTTTTATTATGTCCATTTTCTAAAAGAAAGTATAAATCTAAATCGGAGTCAGGGTAAGCATCTCCTCTTGCAACAGAACCTATAAGCATTAACCCAATAATTTCATCTTTAGCGATACAATCATTTGAGATTGTTCGGACTAATTTTTGATGTTGTTCATAATTAATGAATGAAAGGTTTCCTATCATTTTAACCCTCCGGATTTAATTGTACTTAATAAGACGTTCGAGATATAAAATGATTTTCCTTCTCATAGAAAGGATAAGATGCTCTGCATAGATGTTTTTGGTATCTAAGTATTTTTTACATTTCTCTTCATAATTTTTCGTAAATTGTTCCCCTTATTCGAGATAATAAGTAACCTAAACCGATATTCCTAAATATCGGTTTAAGTTAGGTATAGAGTATTGTCTTATAATTAAAGCCATACGAAGATAGTAAACATATTTTCGGGAGGAGTGTTAGAAAAGTTACTACTGCAAACATTGGGATATCATCTACACTTAAATACTTCCAGCTTTTTAATAAGTGTCCGGTAATATAAGGTGCCCAGTAGAAGAGATAGGTAAGAATTCGGCTAGTCCTTCTACAATACCGAGTATGAAGGTAATAATTGTATCGCTCATAATTTCACTCCTATTATTTAAATGAAAATGTTGTAGATAGACAGAGACATAGGGAGAATCACACCATCTTTATCAATCAATGGATATCAACCTTTTTAAAATAGAATATTGTTGCGAGAAAGCCGATAATAGCTGTGGCGGCAATGATAACATAAGAATATTCTGGTGGATACGTCGGTTGTAGTTTATTATTTACGATATCTATTGTTGCTGCCCAAGGGAATAAATCTTTGTGTTCTGAATTAGCGGTCATAACATTTATCATTGTAATAACGATGGTTAATATAATAGGTGCTACATAAGTCTTCATTATAAGAGTTAAAAATACAATAGGAGTGGATAAGATAAAAAGAAATCCGCCGCCTATCAAGAACTTCATGAAAGATTGTAGAATTAATAAATTGCTTAGGCCAGGAAAGTTTCCTAATAGCCCCAATAGTAGAGTTAATCCCCAAGAAATCATAGTCAATATCATAATCCAAATAAAAAGGAGAATGAACTTGCTAATGATAAAGCTAATACGTGATACAGGGATAGTTAATAAATTTTTTAATGTGTTTTCTGTGTACTCACGGTTAAAGAGATAAGCGGTGACAACTCCGTATAGAGGGACCCCAATTACTAAAAGGGTATATAGATGGGCCTCAGTAAATAAACTAGTAAACAGAATAGTTTGAGCGGGTTGTTTTGTTTTTATGTGTATATATGATCCAACTACTACCATAAAAGGTGCTACAGCTGCGCCAATAATACTAATCAAGAACATATTAGAACGTTTTAACTTTAATAGTTCCGCATATAGTAGATTAACCAATTGTCCCACCTCCAACCAATTTGGTGAAGTAATCTTCTAATCTGTCTTCGCTCATCATAATCTTTGATACTTCAATATCGTTTTGAACAAAGAGTGTATTAATCTGTCCTTGTTGTCCGAAATGGGAATAAACGCGAATATGTCCTTCATCATGTACTTCATAATCAAAAATATGAAATTGTTTCTCTAAAAGCAGCGTAGCTTTATTATCGTCATTTACTTGGAATTCCAAGTATTTACGATTTAGTTTTCGAAGTGAATCAAGAGAAGTCTCTTCTAATAACTTCCCTTCATGAATAATCCCCATATGATCGACTAGCTGTTCGACTTCAGCTAAAATATGGCTAGAAATTAATATCGTTATATTTCTTTCCTTTGCTAAGGATTTAATCAACTTTCGCATTTCTTTAATACCAATTGGATCTAAACCGTTAGTTGGCTCATCTAGTATTAATAATTCTGGATAATGGAGAAGGGCTCTTGCGATTCCTAATCGTTGTTTCATTCCTAAGGAATATTTGCCCACTAGCTTTTTTGTTTCATGCTCTAGTCCTACAATTTCTAATGCCTCTTCAATCGCATTTTTTTTGTGAACTCCAATGATTTTGGCATTAATTAATAAATTTTCTTTTGCAGTAAGGTTTTCATAAAAACCTGGAACTTCAACGATTGAGCCGATTCTTCTTAAAATTTCTTTTTGATTCTTAAAAAAATCCTCCCCGAATATTTCGATTTTTCCGCTTGTAGGTTTTATTAACCCCAGCAGCATTCGAATTGTAGTCGTTTTACCCGCACCATTTCGTCCGATAAAGCCGTAAATCTCTCCTTGATTTACATTTATATTGAGATTATCTACCGATTTTTGTTTGCCATAAATTTTAGTGAGACTTGTTGTCTTTATAATTGCATTCATTTTGAAACACCTGCTTTTCATAAGTTCTTAATTACATGATAAAAAGGAGGATTTAACTGCTGCTTAATCATTTCTTAACTGTTTCTTAAAAGCGATTTGTTTTGGGATGGAGAAGCCAAAGGTGGTCTTTTTCCACGGCATACTTTCTACCCATATTTGTCCGCCGTTTTTTTCTACGAGAGCTTTCGCAATAGCGAGTCCTAGGCCGCTTCCACCATGCGAAGAGTTCCTGGATTGGTCACTTCGGTACATTCGCTCAAACACGTTCTCTAGATCATCTGTTGAAATTCCAGGTCCTTTATCCCAAATGAGTAACTGATATTCATTCATTGTTTCTAGAAGTTCGATTCCTATTGTTTGTCCGGCCTTTCCGTAATATATAGCGTTTTTCATGAGATTACCTATAACTCGCATAAGACTAAGGGAATCCGCTATAATAGGACAAGTTGTTTCTGGGATACTAACTTGTAACTCTATATCATGTTTTGATAGCTCAGGTAAAAACTCAATTAAAGATTCTCTAGCAATCTCAGCAAAATTGAGAGGCTCTTCCTTCAATGGAAATTCATCTGCATCTAGTTTGGCCATATTAAATATTGCATCAACTAATTGTTTTAAGTTGCTTGATTTCTTTGAAATGATTTCAAGATATTCTTGTTTCTCTTCTTCTGAAGCAGCAATATCATCTTTTAAAGCATCAACATAGCCAATAATAGAAGTAAGGGGTGTCCGAATATCATGCGAAATACTAGATAGGAGTTGTTTTCTAGCTTCTTGAGATTTTACAGCTTCAATTTGTACTTTTTCTAGTGCGGTTATTAATTCATTTGTAGAAAAGACTACTTCGTCCAATGAATGGTCGTTATTTGTATAGAGTCTTGCGTGTGTATTTCCTTTAATAGCACGTCTTAATCCGGTAACCATGGATTTTCGGCTTTTGATAAAATGAAGCCTTATAAAGAAAAGACTGATTGTTATAGTGAAGAGGACAATAAATAAGGCTAATCTTCCTGTTCCTAATTGATTGTTACTCATATCTATAAATAGAAGTGCTGTGATTGCTAAAAGTTGCAATAGAAGAAGATGCAGAACTTTATCATTCTTCATCCTTTTCACCTACAAACTTATATCCAATTCCCCATACAGTTTGAATAAACTTAGGATTTGAGGGATCAATTTCTATTTTCTTTCTAAGCTTTCTAATATGTACCATAACTGTATTGTCATCTTCTATATAGTTACTGTCCCAAACATTGCGAAAGAGTTGCGTTTTCGTAAAAACTTGTTCAGGATTTGAAGCGAAAAACTTTAATAATTCAAGTTCTTTCCCGGTTAAAGGTATGTCTTGTCCATCTACGTTAACTGTGTACTTTTTCACATCAATTGTTAGCCCTTTAAATGTTAGGACTGTTTTTTCTTGCGTGTTAGCATTACTTCCTAATATTAAAAAGCGCCTCATAAGAGCTTTTACTCTAGCGACTACCTCATTGATACTAAAAGGCTTTGTAATGTAATCGTCTGCACCTATGCCTAAGCCTAAAACCTTATCTACTTCTTGATCTTTAGCAGTGAGCATTAATATAGGGATATTTGTTTTGTTTCTAAGTCTTCTACATACTTCGATACCATCAACTTTAGGCATCATAAGATCTAATATAATGAGGTTATATTTGTTTTGTTCAAATAAGCGAAGAGCTTCTTCGCCATTTATAGTGATATCTACTGTATATAGTTCTCGTTCTAGATATTTTTTTAATAAATCTCGTATTTCTTTTTCATCGTCTGCTATAAGTACACGGATATCTTCCATATTTTCACCTGTTTCTAATAGGATTTTGTTTTGTATTATGGTTTTGGTAAAGAGAAATACAATAGTTATCTTATTATATACTATTAATTGTTAAAATAAGGGTGTTAGCTTTGGGGAAAGGAATAGAATTTATTGAATGTATATATATCCATTTTGATTTTCCAGCATATAAGTCACAGCTATAAAGAACAAAAAGTGACCTGCACTCGTTTGCTCTCTTTGTTTTCACTTGGCATGGGGTAGGAAAAGGATCTGACCGCTTCTATGCATGGCCGGATTCTCTCTCCCATCTAAAAAGAAAGGTTTTATGTCGATTTTTCAATTTGTGCTTATATAGAAAAAAGCTCACTGGAGAAATAGATTAAGAGGAAGGAACAGTGTAGTTGTTTAGTAAGGATTCAATAGTGTATTTTTCGTACTACAGTAATGTAAAAAGAAGAATTAAATATCGTTATGAAAAAAATCCGAAAAACCATTGACTATTACCATATAGAGGTGTAATATTATATGAGTCGCTGATAGCAACAAAGCAAAGCGCGACAAATGAGTTCTCTGAAAACTGAACGAAACAAACAACGTGAAACGTCAATTTTTATTTTATGATGCTAGACAAACTAACTTTATTGGAGAGTTTGATCCT
>NZ_JBIWHY010000042.1:0-4267 GCF_044764345.1 Bacillus sp. NPDC094106
ATGCCTTCATTAGTTTGGTGATGATGGCAGAGAGGTCACACCCGTTCCCATACCGAACACGGAAGTTAAGCTCTCTAGCGCCGATGGTAGTTGGGACCTTGTCCCTGTGAGAGTAGGACGTCGCCAAGCAACCTTAGACGAGTCAGAATGACTCGTCTTTTTTGTGTATTTTTATCATTATAAAATAACACTGAATTTCTTAATAAAGGAACTCAGCTTTATTTTATCGAAATAGACGAACCAAATGGTCATGAAAAAACCTATCAAAACAGGAAATCATTCTTCATTTCTATAAAACATATCAGAAATATCCTTTCATTTTTACTAAGAGACCTCGTATTCCAAAGCATATTAAATTTTCTATGAAAGAAATTAAATACATTCTTTTTCCAAAAAAAGCATGAAATCAAATATTGATAGATCATTTGTGTGGATTGGCAATCTCAAAGAGGTATGTGTGCCTCCTGCTTATGGAAAGTGTAAAATGCACAATCCTTTTTGTCATGTTTAGAACATGACTTTTTACACTGCTGTATAGAAGGAATTTTCTGTATGCTTAACGCTGTGTGATTCGATATAGGTCTTTGGGCTGAGTTTAGAATCCATCATGCGGTTGATGTGGAGTAAAAGGATAAAATTTACAATTATGAAAGAGTGAAGAAAATATAAGTAGGGGAGGATTACGATTTATAGAGATTATGTAAGTAAGATTATTTTCCTTAGTACAAAGGGATGGGAGGAATGACGGTGGGGTCGTGGATTCGCTTTTCTTTAAAAAATGTAGGTGTTGTCTTTCTCGCGATGATTTTTATTGTTGTCGGGGGATTATATTCTATTAAAACAATAGAGATGGAAGAAATGCCAAACGTTGATATTCCGTATATGGTTGTGCAAGTCCCTTATATGGGTGCCACGCCAGAGCAAGGGTTAAATGATATAGGAAAGCCGCTAGAAACTGCATTTTCTAGTATTCAAAAGCTTGATAATTTATATATTGAAGCTCATAGCAACATGGTAGTTGCTATTTTAGGATTTGATATGGACAGGAAGATGGATGAGGCTGAAAAAGATGTGACGAGTGCTGTTGCATCTCTAAAATTACCAGAGGATGCAGGGAAACCTGTCGTTATGAAAGATGGACCTTCACAGATGCCAATATTTACTTTCGCGCTTTCTTCAGACAATGCTAAGCAGGCGGATATTTCACAATATGTGAACGATCGGATTAAACCGACTTTGTCTACTGTTGAAAATATCGGCAAGGTAGATGTGTCAGGTGAAACCGAAAAGCAATTGTCTATTAGACTTGATGTTGAAAAAATGAAAGAAAAAAAGATTACTTATGACATAGTAAAGCAAGCACTTTTAGCACACAATTTTTCTTTTCCAGCAGGCCAGGTGAGCATTAATGAAAAAACATTAAATGTTCAGGCTGATTACAAACTTAAATCGCTTACTGATGTGAACAATATGAAAATGGCAGTACCAAGTGCTGAGGGAGTACAAACGGTTAAATTGTCAGATGTAGCAACTGTAGAATATGGAAGTAAAACAGAAACTGTATATACGAGATTAAAAGACACGCCTGCAGTTCTTGTATCTGTTAAAGCGCAGCCAGGAGCTAATGCAGTGGAAGTGGTCAAACAAATTAACCAAAAACTATCTGATCTACAATTACCAGAGGGTTATAAACTGACAAAGTTGTATGACAGCTCAAAGCAGGTAGAAAAATCAGTTAATAGTATGCTTAGGGAAGTGTTGCTAGGTACATTGTTTGCTGTCATTGTGACATTTGTATTCTTACGTAATATAAGAGCTACAATTGTAGCTGTGCTATCAATTCCGCTGTCTGTTTTAGCAGCGATGATTACGATGAAGTATTTACATTATAGTTTGAATATGATGACGCTAGCTGGTATTGCAGTAGCTGTTGGCCGAGTAATTGATGATTCTATCGTAGTCATTGAAAACATCTACCGCAGAACATTAAGCAGCGCAAAGCGTGATGCAAACATGGTATTAGCAGCTGCTAAAGAAGTTGGCGGTGCGGTTACATCTTCAACAATTACGACTATGGCAGTATTTGGTCCACTTTCATTCGTTCCGGGAATTGTTGGCAAGTTTTTTGCTCCGTTCGGAATTACAGTTATTGTTGCACTTGCTTTTTCTTTACTTGTTTCGTTAACAGTTGTCCCTTTGCTTGCTAAATTTTTCTTGCTACGTTTGAAGCATAAGGAGCCGAAAGAAACAATATTGCAGAGAGCATATCGGCGTGTGCTGAGCTGGGCGATTCAGAAAAAGATGATTACACTCTTTCTCGCTTTTGTCGTATTTGTTTCATCTTTAGGGCTTGTGCCGCTGATCCCGAAAAACTTTTTACCAGAAGAAAAGGCGGCTTCATATAATCTGACAGCAGATTTACCTGTTGGAACATCACTTGACAAAGCTAATGGTGTAGCTAAAGATATGGAAAGTATTCTTAGTAAACAAGTGAGTGTGAAAAGCTATCAAACGATTGTTTCAGGAGAAAGAATTCGTTTGTCTATTGATTTGAAGGATGATATGACGAAAGAAGGAATAACGACTTTTGAAAAAGATGTAAAAGAAAAGATGAAAAATCTAGGAACGGGTATCGAAACAGCTTTGACACCGATTGGTATAACAGGTGGAGGACAATTTGTTCTTATTGTGGAAGGCGGAAATGCTAAGGATTTGGAGACTGCCGGGAATAAGATTGTAGAGAAGATAAAGGATATAAAGGGCTTGTCGAATGTGAAAACAAATTTATCCGCTGTAAAACCGCAACTTAATTTGTCAATTGATGAAGAAAAAGCAGTGGGAAAAGGTTTGAATCCGATGATGATTGCGGCTTTTGTAAGAGGGAGTATTGCTGGTGAAAGTGTTACGACAGTCCAATTAGACGGAAAACCGACTTCAGTGAATCTAGGATTGAAAAATGATAATCTTACATCTATTGAAAGCATTACGAATCAAATTATTATGAGTCCTACTGGGCAACAGGTAAAATTGTCGGATGTAGCCACCCTCTCTGAAGCACCGGGACCTACTGCTTTGTATCGCTTAAATCAGCAAGAGTATGTACAAGTAAGTGCAAGATTTACAACAGATAATGTATCTGGTGTGCAAGCTGAGGTAGATAAGCGTTTAAAAGATTCAGATTTACCAAAAGGTATTAAGTATCGCTCTGAAGGACAGTCACAAGCTATGAATGAAGGGTTCCAAAATATGATTATTGCTATGGGGATTGCTGTTGTACTTGTCTTTGTTGTGATGCTAGTGACATTTGGAAATGCAATGGCTCCGTTTGCAATTCTATTTTCTTTACCATTTCTTTTTACAGGTGGTTTGCTTGGCTTATACCTTACGAAAGAACCTTTAGGTATGCCGGCATTGGTTGGGTTTCTTATGTTAATTGGAATTGTTGTAACGAATGCTATTGTGCTGATGGATCGTGTTATACAAAATGAAAAACAAGGAATGGCTATAAAAGAAGCTTTATTAGAAGCAGGGGTAACAAGACTTCGTCCGATTTTAATGACGGCTCTTGCTACAATAGGTGCACTTACACCGTTGGCGTTGTCGACCGAGGGAGGGCTTATTTCTCGTTCTCTTGCTATCGTTGTAATTTCTGGCTTACTAACATCTACGCTTTTAACATTAGTCATAGTCCCGACTGCATACTATGTGATGAGTAGGTTGAAATGGAATTTTACAATGAAAAGAAGAGTTTCGAGGGCGAAAAAAGAAACAGCATAAAAAACTAAGGGGACGGGAGAAAGTATTCTGTTCCCTTAGTTTTTTTATAAATAAAGAGGATAGCTTCATAAAATTATATAGGCGGTAGAATTGGTGAGACAGTCATTACTATTTGATAGATTAGTTGGGAAAAGATTTTAGGTTAACAATGAAATGGAAACATGCATGAAGAAAAAACAAAAAATATATTGATTTTGTGGAAATAAGGGTGTATTATATTAAGAGTCGCCGATAGCAATAGAGCAAAACGCGACAAACGAAATAAAAAACTTAGTTGACATTGAAACACAGAAATGTTAACATAAGGGAGTCGCAAATGAGCGGCAAACGAGTTCTTTGAAAACTGAACGAAACAAACAACGTGAAACGTCAATTTTTATTTTAGATGCTAGACAAACTTTATTGGAGAGTTTGATCCTGGCTCAGGATGAACGCTGGCGGCGTGCCTAATACATGCAAGTCGAGCGAATGGATTAAGAGCTTGCTCTTA
>NZ_JBIWHY010000043.1:0-2376 GCF_044764345.1 Bacillus sp. NPDC094106
GGTTAAGTCGGGTAAGCGAGGGGCATCACTGCCCCTAACTCCCCTAAGAACCGTACGTGACAGTTTCCCATCATACGGCTCAAGCCTTCTTTTTATCCTATAACAGTATCAAGGCAGGGTAAGTGAACAAGCCTTACATATCCATTTGGTTGTGAGTGATTTTGATAGGCCGACATATCTTTTACGATAACTTTTTCTCCATTTTGTAGCGAACATCTACATATTGCACAGCGATAGCCTTGTTTCCTAGCCAGCTTCATTCTGTCCATTGTATTCTCTGAATCAAACACCTTTCGGTCTCGTTTTTCCCAATATTCCTTCAAAGTTGGGTCATCAGGACTATTCTTATACATAACCATGTTGTGTCTTTCAATCTTAATCCAAGGCATATGTAATAGTTGGATATTCGTCTTGGGACAGGTTGGCACATTTACATTTCCTCCATGATGCGGAGCCTTATAATACCGTGTTCTAATCCATCTCCAAGCCTTTCTGGGGTGTAGTTGTCTTAGATGCTTACGCACTTTCCAGTATATGTATTCAGCTAGTTTGCTAAAAATCTTCTTAGATACCACGTGTTTCCAGTATTGTCCGTAACCTCTAATAATCGGATTTAACACTCGAATAATCTCACCAATCGGTTGACCTCTCATCATACGAAGAGTATCTCTAATTTTCTCTTTTGCTTTCTTTATGCTACTCTTACTTGGTTTGATAAACAATTTGTTCCCTTGCCACGTCTTATACTGCCGGACTGAGAATCCTAAAAACTCAAAACCTTGTTCAATCTGTGTAACCTTTGTTTTCTCAAGACTTAGTTCTAATCCTCTCTTTTTGAGATAGAGACGAAGTCTCTCATGTATAGATTGGGCTTGGTCTTTCGTTTCCGCCAGGACGACAAAGTCGTCTGCATAACGTATAAGAGCTATCTTACATGCAGGGTTGATAATGTAACTTGCATTGGCTTTATAATTCTTTTTGTATGTGATGCCTAATGCTTCTTCCATTCCATGAAGAGCGATGTTAGCTAATAAAGGTGAGATAGTTCCTCCTTGCGGAGTTCCTTCTTGTGTTTCGGAGAAGTTACTTCGTTCCATGTACCCCATTTGAAGCCATCTTTCTATAAGGGGGCTCCCGGGAAAATTGGGAATTTGTTTGAGTATCCAATCATGATTCAGATGGTCAAAACATGCTTTAAAATCTCCTTCAAATATCCATTTCTTCTTACTGCCTCCGTTAATTCTATTGAAAATACTGCGTATGGCATCGTGGGTACTTCTTTTAGGACGGAAGCCATAAGAAATTGCTTCAAATCTGGATTCCCATTGGGGTTCGAGGGCATTTCTGACCATATTTTGATATATTCTATCTTTTATAGTCGGAATACCTAAAGGTCTCAATTTTCCATTCTTTTTGGCAATGTATATGCGTTTGGCTGGTTTTGGACGGTGTCGGAAGATGTTCTGAGTTTTAAGCTGTTTATATAATTGATTTCTTTCCCTCCGACTTAACGCTGTGTGTTCGTCAACTCCAGGTGTTCGTTTTCCTTTATTCTGCTGTGTCACTCTTCTAATGGATAGTAGTAAATTCGCCTCGCTTCTCAAGAGTAGGCGTTGTAGTTTCCTTACTTTTCTACGTTGATTTAACTGTTCGGCACGATAAATTCTTTGTCGTAACTTCGTCACATACATTTGGACTGCTTTCCAGTCCGTTGAGTTCCAATCTGTATACGAGACGTGCGCCGACGCTCGTTCTGAGGTGTTCATAACTGCACGCTCCTATTCGTCAGAAGATAACTTCCAAATTTATTTCCGTGTTGAAGACCTATAGGAAGTGGGCCCTCTTTCGAGTCTGTCATGGGATTGTCCGTGAGGACGACAGTATCCGTCCAGTTATACGGTCGCTTTCCTGTTTCCTTTCGGAATGACGGCATTTGCTTTCTCCTATATCCTTTACCCTCTGCCACATCGTTTGATTTTGCAATCTCCCTACTGTTTGTACAGATGACATAGGGCTTACCAAGTTTCGCATTTCACAGATGCGATAGGGTTAGGTGGGCTCTTTACTCCGGGCAAGATGTGGGACGCGTCACGGCAGTGTTATGAGCCTGCCTTTCCTCTTGCCAATACCCAAGCAACACTGTGTATTATCTTGAGCTAATGCTTACGAAGCTTACGGACCTTCACTTACGTTCACCATGTCTATCTTCTCCTAGCAGTTTTCCGGACCATACACTTGTCCTCTGTTTCCGCATTTCCTCATGCAACCCACAAACTCGTTACCAAGTTTGCAGTTTCGGATGGAGATAATCTTTGCGTCTAGATTAGTAGCGTGAGCTACACTGCAGAAATGCGACTTCCTGTCGCACCATAACGT
>NZ_JBIWHY010000044.1:0-2030 GCF_044764345.1 Bacillus sp. NPDC094106
CCGTATAGTGATAGGTAAGCTTTTGATGTTATCTCTGGCTTTTCCCCCACTTCACACCGTGCGTGAGATTTTCACCTCACACGGCGTTCCATCGGAACGTTTCAAAACTTTGGTAATCTACATAACTTCACAGAATTCACGTTTTCTTTGAGTTTGTTATTTCAGTCCATTTATACTACTAATTCATCTAATTCGAGTTTATTTCTTAGCGTATTGAGTTTTCTTCGGCTTCCTTCGTTGGTTATTAAGTGTTTATATTTTGAGATTATGTCTTCATCTTTAGCATGGATTAATATATGAATATCTTTATCCACTAAACATAGGTTTTTATATTCATCGGTTCCTCCCTTACTTCGCGGGATGATATGGTGACAATGGATTGAAAATGGATTTAGCTCTAAGCCTGTAATCCTACATCTTCCTCCTTGTCCGCTATACAATGCAATTCGATTGTCGTTATATTCTACACTTCTATCTGCAACTGGATGTTCCATTATGTATCTTAAAATCGAAATATCAATCGTTGCTAAATTTTTGTGTATTGCTTCTCGACCTTCTTTTGTATAAGCATTAACAGCGTTCTTTTTCATCATTGGACTTTTATGTTTAATGTATCCAATAGGAAGTAGGGGGTCTCTTGATATAAAACGTATTTGTTTGCTTTTTCCGTATTCTTTGTTGATAAAATCAGATGTGATAATACCTGTTTTCTTGATTCGCCTTTTCATTCGATGGTCTTTCATACACGCATTTACTTCATATGCGATATTCCCCATGTCTTCGGCTATCATTGTTGCAATACGGAAGTATTGATGAAGCCCTATTACAGTCGAGTTATAGAGTGCTACTTTTCTATGTTGGTCGTTTGTCCCACTGTCATAGCGTATACCATTAATGATTTCTTTTAGGTTGTTCTTTGTGCGTTGTATTGCCTTGTCACACATATGACTTTTAACAACCCACTTAGAGCCTTTTGGGATGAGTTTCATTTTAAGACCAAGAAATTCAGAGTAGTCCTTTTTAAGGTTCACTATTTTTGATTTATCTCTGCTAATATCTAAACCGAGTCTATCTTTTAGCCATTTCTGCACCGCAATGAATAACCTTTTGGCATGGTTAAGGTTACTACAAAAGATTTTGAAGTCATCAGCATATCGTACAATATAGCATTCTTTTAGCTTAGACTTCTGTTTAAGAACTCTGTACTTATAGCTATTATGCGGATGCTTGTTTTTCCCTTTACCCGAGTATTGTGTGTAGTCATTTTTGGTGGGGAAAGTTTCCCATTGGCTTTCGACCCATTGGTCAAGTTCATTTAGAACAATATTAGATAACAATGGAGAAAGAATTCCTCCTTGTGGTGTACCTTTTTCGTTCTCAATTATTTGTCCATTGGGTAGCTTGATTTTTGCTTTTAGCATTTTAGAGATAATGGCGAGTAGATTTTTATCTTGAATCCCCATTGTCCACATTTGTTTTAAAAGTTTAGCATGGGACACATTATCGAAAAATCCTTTAATGTCTATATCAACAACAAAATCCATTTTTGAATTTTGCATCAGTCGATACGTTTGGGCGATAGCGTTCTCTACTGACCGATTCGGTCTAAACCCATGGCTCCTACCAGAGAATTTTGATTCCACTATTGGTTCAAGAACTTGAAGAATACATTGCTGTACTATTCTATCCCAAATTGCAGGAATTCCTAATGGTCTTAATTTCCCATTCGGTTTTGGTATTTCAACTCGTCTGACTGCTTTCGGTTTATAATCTTTTAATTTATTCTTAACATATTCAACAAATTTTGCCTCTGTTAGCTTTGATACATGAGCGATTGTTCGTCCATCTACCCCAGCTGTTTTACTACCTGTATTTCTTTTGATGTTTCGATACGCTAACTTGATGTTTTCGGATGACCCGATAATGCCCATCAAGTTTTTGAAATTACTCCCCGATTTGCTTTGTTGATACAGCATGTCAAATGTTTCTTGCATACTATAATACTCTGCATTTCTGAGTTTGGACTTTTT
>NZ_JBIWHY010000045.1:0-1967 GCF_044764345.1 Bacillus sp. NPDC094106
CAAACTCTCCAATAAAGTTAGTTTGTCTAGCATCATAAAATAAAAATTGACGTTTCACGTTGTTTGTTTCGTTCAGTTTTCAGAGAACTCGTTTGTCGCTTATTTGCGACTTCCTTATGTTAACATTTCTGTGTTTCAATGTCAACTAAGTTTTTTATTTCGTTTGTCGCATTTTGCTCTATTGCTATCGGCGACTCGTATAATATTACACCTCTACCCTGTAATAGTCAATGGTTTTTTATAAAAAAATTAAAGGTTACTATTAACCTCTGTTTAACCTACCATAAATCACTCATCTTTATTCATACTCCTTCTCGATTTCACATATATAGAGTATAAAGATGTTTAATCCATCCTCGCTCCATATTATGAGTGTGCACTTCATTAGCGATGTGATTCTTTTATCAAATCGATTTACTTCGAACCGCATTATAGTACCACCCCTTTATTTTCCCTAGCCAATTAAAAAGAGGATGTATAGCAAATAATACACCCTTTTTCATATCCTCGTATTAATATGTTTTATACTTCTTATCCTCTTCTATTTTTCGATCTACAGATTTTATTAAAATGCGCAATTTATCTTTATCTGCCCAGACAACTCCTAATAAAACTAGACATCCCCCTATTAAAATACCCCACGTTAAAGATTCCTTTAATAAAATAACCGAGGTAATAATACTTATGAGTGGTAAAGCATTTAGATATAGTCCACTTACTGATGCCGCAACCTTTTCTAGTGCCTTATTCCAAAACCAATAGGCAAGAATTGTTGCACAAACAACAAGATACATAAAGCTAAATCCTGTCTTCCATGTACCTATTTGAGGTAGACCACAGTAAAAAGTTTCAATAGCCGCAAAGGGGAATAGAATGATTGCCCCAATGAGTAATGTTAATGTTGTAAATACTTCGCTTGATAGATTTTTTTCTTGTTTTGGCCTTTTTAATAATATTGTATAAAACGCAAATACAAAGGTACTTAATAAAATAAGCATATCTCCAACTAGAGAAGAACTTTGATTATCATTACCAGATGGAATCGTAATACATATTACTCCTATAAAACCTAATATAACTCCAACCCAATAGTTTAACTGAATTTTTTCTTTTAGAAACAGTGCCGAGAAAATGATTGTAACTAATGGTAAAGCAGCGTCAATGATACTAACATGTAACCCACTTGTTAAAGAAATCCCATACGAGGTAAACATGAAGTATCCTGCTACACCAGTAAAAGATAACAAGCTTATCCTTTTCCATGGGACATCCTTATTTACAATATTTTTTCGTAGCTGATGAAAAGAAAAAAGCAGACATATCCCTCCAGCAAAACAAAGACGAAAAAATAATAAAGTGAATGGTTGAATTAACTCTAACGCCCATTTTGTCGGAGCAATTGCTGTTCCCCATAGTATAATTGCTACTAATAACATACATATCTCTTTCATAATCACCCACACCCATCCTAAAATTTCATGTACCTATTCCTTCCGTTAAGTAAAAACCTTAATTATAAAATTCCACTTTCATATTTTACTTGTTTTTTCTATATATATATCAATTAAAAAACCGACATAAAACCCCTCTTTTTAGGTGAGAGAGAGCATCTGTCAGGGCCTTTTTTTGCCACATGCGAAGTAAAACGAGTAATCTGTACCCTTTGTAAAGGACATGTTGACGAATTAAAATGGATTTATATATATAAGATCCTTTTTTGCAATAAAGAAAAATTCTCGTCACGACTTGGGTTTTTACAAACTATTCTCCTTCTTCTCTCATCATCTAAACCTTGGGACAAAGTGAGAATCTTACTGCTTACAAATAGAAAATAAAACACAAAAAAGACGAGTCATTCTGACTCGTCTAAGGTTGCTTGGCGACGTCCTACTCTCACAGGGGCAAGGCCCCAACTACCATCGGCGCTAGAGAGCTTAACTTCCGTGTTCGGTATGGGAACGGGTGTG
>NZ_JBIWHY010000046.1:0-1717 GCF_044764345.1 Bacillus sp. NPDC094106
ATGGTATCAGTGGTAGGGGAGCGTTCTAAGGGCAGTGAAGTCAGACCGTAAGGACTGGTGGAGCGCTTAGAAGTGAGAATGCCGGTATGAGTAGCGAAAGACGGGTGAGAATCCCGTCCACCGAATGCCTAAGGTTTCCTGAGGAAGGCTCGTCCGCTCAGGGTTAGTCAGGACCTAAGCCGAGGCCGACAGGCGTAGGCGATGGACAACAGGTTGATATTCCTGTACCACCTCTTTATCGTTTGAGCAATGGAGGGACGCAGAAGGATAGAAGAAGCGTGCGATTGGTTGTGCACGTCCAAGCAGTTAGGCTGATAAGTAGGCAAATCCGCTTATCGTGAAGGCTGAGCTGTGATGGGGAAGCTCCTTATGGAGCGAAGTCTTTGATTCCCCGCTGCCAAGAAAAGCTTCTAGCGAGATAAAAGGTGCCTGTACCGCAAACCGACACAGGTAGGCGAGGAGAGAATCCTAAGGTGTGCGAGAGAACTCTGGTTAAGGAACTCGGCAAAATGACCCCGTAACTTCGGGAGAAGGGGTGCTTTCTTAACGGAAAGCCGCAGTGAATAGGCCCAAGCGACTGTTTAGCAAAAACACAGGTCTCTGCGAAGCCGTAAGGCGAAGTATAGGGGCTGACACCTGCCCGGTGCTGGAAGGTTAAGGAGAGGGGTTAGCGTAAGCGAAGCTCTGAACTGAAGCCCCAGTAAACGGCGGCCGTAACTATAACGGTCCTAAGGTAGCGAAATTCCTTGTCGGGTAAGTTCCGACCCGCACGAAAGGTGTAACGATTTGGGCACTGTCTCAACCAGAGACTCGGTGAAATTATAGTACCTGTGAAGATGCAGGTTACCCGCGACAGGACGGAAAGACCCCGTGGAGCTTTACTGTAGCCTGATATTGAATTTTGGTACAGCTTGTACAGGATAGGCGGGAGCCTTTGAAGCCGGAGCGCTAGCTTCGGTGGAGGCGCTGGTGGGATACCGCCCTGGCTGTATTGAAATTCTAACCTACGGGTCTTATCGACCCGGGAGACAGTGTCAGGTGGGCAGTTTGACTGGGGCGGTCGCCTCCTAAAGTGTAACGGAGGCGCCCAAAGGTTCCCTCAGAATGGTTGGAAATCATTCGTAGAGTGCAAAGGCATAAGGGAGCTTGACTGCGAGACCTACAAGTCGAGCAGGGACGAAAGTCGGGCTTAGTGATCCGGTGGTTCCGCATGGAAGGGCCATCGCTCAACGGATAAAAGCTACCCCGGGGATAACAGGCTTATCTCCCCCAAGAGTCCACATCGACGGGGAGGTTTGGCACCTCGATGTCGGCTCATCGCATCCTGGGGCTGTAGTCGGTCCCAAGGGTTGGGCTGTTCGCCCATTAAAGCGGTACGCGAGCTGGGTTCAGAACGTCGTGAGACAGTTCGGTCCCTATCCGTCGTGGGCGTAGGAAATTTGAGAGGAGCTGTCCTTAGTACGAGAGGACCGGGATGGACGCACCGCTGGTGTACCAGTTGTTCTGCCAAGGGCATAGCTGGGTAGCTATGTGCGGAAGGGATAAGTGCTGAAAGCATCTAAGCATGAAGCCCCCCTCAAGATGAGATTTCCCATAGCGTAAGCTAGTAAGATCCCTGAAAGATGATCAGGTTGATAGGTTCGAGGTGGAAGCATGGTGACATGTGGAGCTGACGAATACTAATAGATCGAGGACTTAACCATATAATATGAAGCAA
>NZ_JBIWHY010000047.1:0-1580 GCF_044764345.1 Bacillus sp. NPDC094106
CCCATAGCCATCAAGTTAACAAAAATAACCCAGATGCTGAAAAGCATCTGGGTTATTTTTGTTAGATATAGAATACAAGTTTTCATATTTGGACATACTCAAATAAGACTTCAACATATATTATTTTTTAAGCGGTGTGTTGAAGTGAATTTTGATATTCTTGAGTGATGCCAAGAATATCAAATGGTGAATATTTGGTATATCGATGTGCTTTCCTACCATTTTTTGATAGGTCTTCGAACAATCTGACAAGAATGGGAACCATGTCTCGACAGGGCACGAAAAGCACATCGAGTATACTTAAAAAATAAATATGTGTAATATAAGTCGCTTTATATTCACTCACTTCCTTTTGTTTTTTCTCCCATATTAATTTCCTCATTTTATATGTAATACTTGCCACAAGACATAATGCAATCAACTGTCCGTATAGATGACACTGAAATCGTTCTAGTTTAATCTTTTTTACCGCATGAATGCCGAAAATAGATTTCCATGTTTTAAACAAAATTTCAATTTGCCAACGTAAGGAATAGAATTGATAAATTTCAATGGCTTTCATATCTGTTTCTTTTATATTTGTAATAAATAAGTTGATACTACTTGCGTATTTAGGCATTCGCTTTTTTTCTTTTTTGTGCCGTTCTAATCTTTTCGCATGTTCAGATTCTGTTAATTTATAGATCATCAAACGTGTCTCTTGTTTTTGATGAAACCCAATATACACGCGAGGGAACTCAATATATTCGCCCTCTTTTAATTGTTTTGAAATACCTTCTATATCAATCAGTTCCCATGCATCCTCTATTTTTCTATATACTTGTGTATTCCAGCGGATACGTGAAATATAGGAAGCTCGCTTTTCCTCCATTTTCTTAAAATCATCAATATAAAAATATCCCAAATCTCGGATACATAAATCTCCAGACTCTACTGTATCCGTTCGAGCTTGTCCATATGTGTTATCATTACTAACCGCATGATTCACATCTATTTGAAGAAAGTTTCCAGATAATAAATCATACTCTAGTTGGATTTTAACTCCTGCTTCTGACCCGTCGCCGCCAAAACCTTTATACATATCTGCGTAGTGATTGGGAAGCTGAAACATAGTAGAATCTAAGATTCGAATTCGTTTGAAATTCCCTCCTATCGATGGAGTTGGACAAATATTTTGATGAAATAACCTTGTGAAAATTTGTTTAAAAAATTGAACAGTATGAGAGGCGAAGCGTTGATTCAAGCCTTCAGAAGATAAAGAAACACCTGTTGATTTATTTAATTTGGCACAAAGGCTAGCTAAAGATTCTGTTCCAACTGTTTTGCTTAAAAAGACGCATAAAGAAACGATATCCTGCGCTTTACATTTTCTCGCCCGTTGAATCATCCCTGTTTCTCGTGCAAGTGATTCTAAAAAGGAAAGTGAAAATTTGCCTTTTAGTTCCTGTTCTAATAATTGAAGCTCTTCTGTAAGATTCATTGAAGCCATAAAAACAGCCATCCTTTCATGGAGTATCCATGAAAGGATGGCTGTTTTTGTTTGAAATTATACATAGATAACCTTAACTTGATGGCTATGG
>NZ_JBIWHY010000049.1:0-1475 GCF_044764345.1 Bacillus sp. NPDC094106
GATAACTGCTTCATATCAACTGTTGCAGGTTCTTCTAATTGAGGAGAATATTCTTTCGTAAAGATGTTAGGAATAAAGTAAAGAGAGAGTTTAGATCATTCTTTGTCTGATTGATTTTGAATTGTTATAGAAGTTTCAGCATTGAAAAGACCTTCTGTATTCATTTCAAGTTCAAGATTATATGTACTTTTGCTACCTGACTTTATATCCTGTGGGACAAATTCCTTTACAATGTCTTTGACGGGAGCTGTTCTAAAATTTTTTCCCCATATTTCGTAGAGACAAACCATAAAAACGAGTATAGAACACAAAATAATCCCAATTTTTAATGTAGTTCTTCTCATGTTATCCTGCTTACATAAACCTTGACTTGATGAATATGTTCGTCTATGACAGGTCTATTCCCTTTCATCTAAAGTATCTGTGTTAATTTTTGATATAAATTAGACTTGGTTCATAAGAGAATAAACTAAAAACGACCGTTTAAGGAACTTTATTTATATCTATCAAAATGAACTGAAATACGTTTAAAATTAGTTCCAAAACTCATTGCCAAAAACAAAGTACCATACCAAACATTAAATACCGTTTATGGAACCTTCTTAACGTACGGAAAAAAATAAGTTTTTTAAATAAAAAATTCCTTAGCGTACGAAATTCGCGTTTTGTTGGTGGGACTCCTATTATTGGACTCTATTGAATTCACTAAATGTTCATATATATAAATTTAAATGTTAGTATATTTAAAAAGAGACCATTGAGAAAGGAGGGAATAAGTAGCATGTTTGGTAGTAAACAAGATGATGTTAAAGAGTATCTTATAAACGAAGGTTATGAAGTTAAAGAATATTTAAGAAAAAATGGAGATTGGTATTATTTTAAAGTAAATACATTTCGGTCAGGGACTCACACAGTAAAAGTAAAAGATGGAGTATTCGGTTTTAGAGTAGAAAAAGCATAGATGTTAAGACTACTCACGAACTTCAAATACCTCTATTAATTGGTTTAGGAATAATCTCACTTTGTTCATAATGGGGTCTTGCCACATCGCTATCAAGTTAAGAAATACATTCTTCCTCAAAACGAAAAAAATGAACTGAATTTCTATGGACAACTATGAAAGGATGAAATTTTCGTTTTGGGGATACTTCAAAATCTTAGGTTGATGGATATGGGGTGCCGCCAGCATTTCAGAAAAAAACTACGCTAAGATCATGCAAGATTTTATGCAAAAAAGCAGGAGACATAGGGAAATATGGGGAGGCCAAAAAGCGCGCCAAAATAGGAATGTATAAAAAATGCATAGTATCATAGAAAAAGAAAAAGGCGGATTCCTTGTGAGAGTAAGGGGCCGCCTTTTTCTTTGCTACCGATAATGAGACGTTATGGTGCGACAGGAAGTCGCATTTCTGCAGTGTAGCTCACGCTACTAATCTAGACGCAAAGATTATCTCCATCCGAAACTGCAAACTTGG
>NZ_JBIWHY010000050.1:0-1451 GCF_044764345.1 Bacillus sp. NPDC094106
TTGAAGTGACCCCATAAAGTTAGACAGATTATTTCATTAGGCAACCTTTTGGGCATGGGTCCGGTATTGTACTGGGCTCATGCCTTTTAGTTTTGCCTTAATTCTTTTATGATTATAGTACTTTATATATTTTGCTAGTTCTTTCTTAAAATGTTCTATACTCTTAAATTCTTTCCGATACAGAAATTCTGACTTCATGATGCCAAAGAAGTTTTCAATCACTGCGTTATCGTAACAGTTTCCTTTACGAGACATGCTTTGTGTAATGCCACGTTTAGTAAGGGAATGACGGTATTGTTTCATTTGATAGTGCCAACCTTGATCAGAATGGATCAAGAGTGTATCTTTGACTGTTAAGTGTTCAAACGCTTGGTCTAACATCGTTGAAACAAGTGAATAAGTTGGTCTTGAACCAATTGTGTATGTGATAATTTCACCATTAAATAAGTCCAACATTGGCGATAGATATAGCTTCTCTCCAAATAATTTAAACTCCGTAATATCCGTAACCCACTTTTTATTTGGTTTTTCAGCTTGAAAGTTGCGATTTAAAATATTGGGTGCAATTTTTCCAACTGTTCCTTTATAAGAGCGATATTTTTTCATACGAACGAGACATTTTAATCCCAATTCTTTCATGATACGATACACTTTTTTATGATTTACTTTATGTCCGCGATTCGTAAGTTCATCACGAATACGACGATAACCATAAAGCCCCTCATGTTCGTCATAAATGGTCCGAATCAATCCTTTTAGTTCTACATCTGAATCAGGACGATCGAATCTTTTAACCCAATAATAATACGTACTACGCGGAATACCTGCGATCTGAAGTAGCACCTTCACTGAAAATTCATGCCTTAATTCATAGACTACTTGGGCTTTGTCTTGTTTCGTGATTTCTCCTTGTTTTGAACTAAGGCATTCAACTTTTTTAAATACGCATTTTCCATACGTAAACGCTCATTTTCCGCTTGTAGTTCCTCTATTGAACCTTCAACTATTCCTTGATTTTTAGTTGTATTCGTTTTTTTCTTTTCCATGGATGGACGCCCCTTTTTCTTTGATTGTAGGGCATCCAGTCCTCCTGTTTCATAAGCTACTTTCCATTTTCGAAGTGTTTCGTAAGAAGGAATATTGAAAAGCGCCGCTGTTTCCCTAATAGATGTCCCTTGTTCGTTCATATAATTAAGTACATCTAGTTTATACTGGGTAGAGTAGGATGTATAGCGTTTTTCAAAAGCATTTTCACCTAAGGATTCATATTGTTTAATCCACTGATAGAGCATACTGGGGTGAACATCAATAGATTTAGCAATTGTTTTTCCACCTTCAGTCCCCTCTAAATATCGTCTTATCGCTCGTATTTTTTCTTTTGAAGAAAGTTTAGCCATTAAAAAGTGCACCTCCGATTGTTAGACTGTGTCTAACAATCGGGGTGCACTTCA
>NZ_JBIWHY010000051.1:0-1352 GCF_044764345.1 Bacillus sp. NPDC094106
TACATAAGCAACACATCCTAACGGATGAGGGTGGGAACACACCTTCTACTACTTCTTGCTTACGCAATCCGTAGATACGTTTGTTTTGTCTGTACAGGAATATGCTGTATTTGTTTATACAAACTTTTTGATAAGATATTCCTTGCACCATGAATATCCCGATGTTCTTGATAACCACAAGAACAATGATAATTACGAGATGTTACTTTCTTTTTCTTTTGACAACATGGACAGGTTTGAGAAGTATACGATTCCTCTACAACAGTACAACTCATCCCATGTTGGATAGCTTTATACTGAAGATATTTCTTCAGTTTGCCAAATGACCAATTTGACAATTTTTGATTGATTTGTTTTCGTTTCTTTTTCTTTGTGTGACGTTGCACCCCTTCGGGATTTCCTACATAGATATGTTGTACATCTTGTTGTAAACACCAATCCACAAATTGTTTCGTAGTTTTGTGCAAAGCATCTTGCATTTGTTTTTCTGATTTCGATAAAATAAATCGCTTCGCTCGTTGATACTTCTTCCATTGACGAGAACCCTTTTTACACTTACTGAGAAGTTTTTGTAATTCGGCTATTTTTTTATTGCGAAGACGTTGTATAGAGCGAATTTTTCTTCCTGTGATAATAAGTGCTTCTCCGTTTTCACAAAACGAAGCAATCGAATGAATTTCTCCCAAATCGACTCCTACGGAGCGTGTACCAAGAGATGGGCATGGTTGTACACCATCTTCAAAGGAAACAGCGAAGTAAAGACCATTGTCATAGCAACATTCGATTTCTTTGATAGTTTCTCTTGGTAATGCCAAAGGGTTTATCTGTACGACAATAGGATTTCTTCCTCTTCCCATAGAAAGCTCAATTTTTCCATTGGGATAGATACGAAATCCTTTATCTACCCATTTCGTATTGAAATTCTTTTTCTGTTTATAAGGATAACGAGCGGTTTTGATGCCTTTTTTAATCGCTTGATGCGTAGCATCTCTGGCAAACAAGTATTTGTGAGCAACCGCTTGTATGGATTGAGAATGCAACGCATATTTCCCTTTTAACTCTTTTTGTAAAAGAGTTTTGTTTATCCATTTCCCATCTTGAGAAAGAGAATATTGTTTCGCAATGTGTAAACATTCATTCCAGATAGAAGAAGAAATACGATTACAATCAAATAAGCGTTGTATCATTTCTTGTGTAGCTGAAAAATAAACCTTTTTTGCCCGTAGCATAATATGTATCACCTCCTTGTATAGATTATAACACAAAATAACCTTTTTATGTAAAAAATTATTTACCCAAAAATGTTAATGAAAAGGATGTTGTGCATCGCACAACCGAAATTCATCCCCCCC
>NZ_JBIWHY010000052.1:0-1044 GCF_044764345.1 Bacillus sp. NPDC094106
GGAAGACAGACCCAGGGAACTGAAACATCTAAGTACCTGGAGGAAGAGAAAGCAAATGCGATTTCCTGAGTAGCGGCGAGCGAAACGGAATCTAGCCCAAACCAAGAGGCTTGCCTCTTGGGGTTGTAGGACATTCTATACGGAGTTACAAAGGAACGAGGTAGACGAAGCAGCCTGGAAAGGCTCGTCACAGAGGGTAACAACCCCGTAGTCGAAACTTCGTTCTCTCTTGAATGTATCCTGAGTACGGCGGAACACGTGAAATTCCGTCGGAATCCGGGAGGACCATCTCCCAAGGCTAAATACTACCTAGTGATCGATAGTGAACCAGTACCGTGAGGGAAAGGTGAAAAGCACCCCGGAAGGGGAGTGAAAGAGATCCTGAAACCGTGTGCCTACAAATAGTCAGAGCCCGTTAATGGGTGATGGCGTGCCTTTTGTAGAATGAACCGGCGAGTTACGATCCCGTGCAAGGTTAAGCTGAAGAGGCGGAGCCGTAGCGAAAGCGAGTCTGAATAGGGCGTTTAGTACGTGGTCGTAGACCCGAAACCAGGTGATCTACCCATGTCCAGGGTGAAGTTCAGGTAACACTGAATGGAGGCCCGAACCCACGCACGTTGAAAAGTGCGGGGATGAGGTGTGGGTAGCGGAGAAATTCCAATCGAACCTGGAGATAGCTGGTTCTCCCCGAAATAGCTTTAGGGCTAGCCTTAAGTGTAAGAGTCTTGGAGGTAGAGCACTGATTGAACTAGGGGTCCTCATCGGATTACCGAATTCAGTCAAACTCCGAATGCCAATGACTTATCCTTAGGAGTCAGACTGCGAGTGATAAGATCCGTAGTCAAGAGGGAAACAGCCCAGATCGCCAGCTAAGGTCCCAAAGTGTGTATTAAGTGGAAAAGGATGTGGAGTTGCTTAGACAACTAGGATGTTGGCTTAGAAGCAGCCACCATTTAAAGAGTGCGTAATAGCTCACTAGTCGAGTGACTCTGCGCCGAAAATGTACCGGGGCTAAATACACCACCGAAGCTGCGAATTGATACC